>CAZIRO010000294.1:0-1512 GCA_964541595.1 uncultured Acidobacteriota bacterium | reverse complement strand
CGCAGGGGATGCCCTTCCCAGTCTTCCGGCAGGAAAATCCGGCGCAGGTCCGGATGACCGGCAAACCGGATCCCGAACATATCGAACGCTTCCCGTTCGTGCCATTCCGCTGTACGCCAGATGTCCGCCACGGAGGGCACTTCCGGGTTTTCCCGGGGGGTGCGGATCTTGATCGCGATACGATGGCGATGCCGGAACGAGTACAGATGATAGACCACTTCCAGTTCGTTGTCTTTCGGATAATCCACACCGCTCAAACACATCAACGAGTCAAACGCAAGATCTGGATCCTCTCGCAACACCCGGGCCACTTCCCGCCATGCAGTGGGTGTTACTCGGATGAAGGGTTCGATGACGTCGGTGCGGATATCCAGGATCGCCGCATCGCCCACGCGTTCTTTAAGTTGCCGACCAATTTCTTCTGGGACCATTGCCGTAATGCCTCCATTTGAGGGACGTCCCGGTATTGTTTGAGGTTTGTCAGCAGACGTTCGTGGCGGATCTTTTCGCGCAACATCATCAGGCCCTCGTACAGGGCCTCCGGACGCGGGGGACACCCCGGTACATAGACGTCCACCGGCACAACCTTGTCCACACCCTTGAGCACATGGTATCCGTGATCCCAGTACGGTCCCCCGCAGGTGGCGCAACTGCCCATGGAGATCACGTATTTCGGTTCCGGCATCTGTTCGTATAACCGCCGTACGCGCGAGGCCATTTTAATGGTCACCGTGCCAGCGACGATCATCACGTCGGCCTGGCGCGGAGAAGCGCGAAATACCCCGGCACCGAACCGATCGAGGTCAACCCGTGCGGATACCGTGGCCATCATTTCGATCGCGCAGCATGCGAGTCCGAACGTCATCGGCCAGAGCGCTGATAGCCGCGCCCAGTTGAACAGTGCGTCCACAGTGGTCAACAGGATGAACCCGTCTCCCGTTTTTTCCAGTGTCGGTGCAGAAACCAGCTGTCCGGGTACTGTACGCATCGTGACTCCTCTCTGTCTGGCAGGATTCCCCGTGGGGCGGCGTGGTTCAAATATAACGGTCCTGTGCCTCAGAATCAAGCGGGAGGTCCCCCTGTGAACGGGACAGGCAATGGGACATCGGATGGACTGCATGCACGTCCGCGGTCCGGGGCCGGAAGGCAGGCAGGTGTCGGGTGTCGGGTCCCAGGTCCCAGGTGTCCGGTGTCGGGTGTTGAGCTGGAGGGGGAAACGGAGCAGCCGGGCAACGGGCAGCTGCCCGTTGAGGATGAAGACAGGGTCTACAGGAAGAAGAGGGGATGCGCTCTGTGAGCGGGTGGCTTCTGGCGGTTGTTCTACCCCGTTGCTGTTTTTTCCGGTCTTCCGTCATCGGTCACCGGTCGGAGGGGGATATTGCATTCTTTTCCATCTCTGTGCACTCTCTGTGGACTCCGTGACTCCGTGGTGCAACGATCCTGTTGCAGATGCGCTGTTGAAAAATGCAAATAGTAGTTCGTATATTTCACTAAAAATTGCACACATTGCAC
>CAZIRO010000293.1:0-1518 GCA_964541595.1 uncultured Acidobacteriota bacterium | reverse complement strand
ATGGGATTTTTCATCTACACGGTGGGTGCGGCAATCGACCGATGGTGGTATCCATACCTGCGCCCGACACCGGTGTTCGGTACGGGGGGACTGCTCTGGGCGAGCCTGACCCTGGCGTTGCTTACCGTCCCGGTCGTGATCGTGGCCACGGAAGAAGCCCTGCTCGCCATTCCACCGGAAATCCGTCACGGGGCACGGGCCCTCGGCGCCACACACTGGCAGATGATCCGCCATGTGGTGCTGCCAACGGCAATGCCGGGAATCCTGACCGGGACCATTCTTGCGATCGCCCGGGCGACGGGAGAAGTCGCGCCGCTCATGCTGACGGGTGTGGTGAAACTGGCGCCAGACCTGCCGATCGACCGATACTTCCCGTTTCTCCATCTGGAACGCAAATTCATGCACCTCGGGTTTCACATCTATGACGTCGGGTTTCAGTCGCCGAACGTCGACGCCGCGCAACCGATGGTGTACAATACAACGCTGATTCTGCTCGTACTCGTGGTCCTGCTGAACTTTGTGGCGATCCATTTACGCAACCGCGTACACAAACGCGTGCAGGGACGGACGTTATGACGGATGCCATGGAGGCACATCGATGATCATGCACATGGGGACCCCCGAAGTCGCGCTGGACGCCGTGGGCGAGGAACGGTACATTCTGGAAAATATTCCTGAACCCATTTTTGATATTCACCATTTGAATCTGTATTACGGCACCGTACACGCGTTGATCGATATCTCGTTGCGGATTCCGCGGCATCAGATCACCGCCATTATCGGGCCGTCCGGATGCGGGAAATCGAGCTTTTTGCGGTGTCTCAACCGGCTGAACGATCTGGTCGACGGTGCCCGCGTGGAGGGCGCCATCCTTCTGGACGGGCAGAACATTTACGATCCGGAAGTCGATGTCAACGAACTGCGGCGCCGGGTATCCATGGTGTTTCAACAACCGAACCCCTTTCCGAAGTCGGTATACGACAATGTGGCGTTCGGACCCCGCATGATGGGGATCCGCAAGCGTGCAGAACTCGATGAGATCGTGGAACGCAGCCTGCGGCTGGCCGCCCTGTGGGATGAGGTCAGGGACCGCCTGCACATGTCCGCCCTGGATCTCTCTGGGGGACAGCAGCAGCGGCTCTGTATTGCCCGGTCCCTGGCCGTGGACCCGGACGTGCTGCTGATGGACGAACCGACATCCGCGCTTGATCCGATCGCCACGGGCAAGATCGAGGACCTGATGCTCTCGCTGAAAGAACGGTACACGATCGTGATCGTCACGCACAACATGCAGCAGGCGGCCCGTGTGGCGGATTATACGGCCTTTTTCTATATGGGCTATCTGATCGAATATCAGCAGACGGAACTGCTGTTCACGAACCCGCGCGTGCGTCGTACGGAAGATTACATTACCGGGCGGTTCGGATGAAGGGGGCGCAGGTCGCGGGTGTCGGGTGTCGGGTGTCAGGTGTCAGGTCTCAGGTCTCGGGTGTCGGGGCCTAGGTCTCGGGGGATAGG
>CAZIRO010000292.1:0-1525 GCA_964541595.1 uncultured Acidobacteriota bacterium | reverse complement strand
GGAACAAATACGGTGACCTTACCGGAATGGCGTTTCAGCGCACGTGCGATCTGGCTCGCGGCAAGCAGAATACCGCCCGGCGTGTGGACAATGAGATCGATCGGCATGCCGGGATCGGTCATCTTGATGGCGCGCAGGATCTGTTCGGAGTCTTCAATATTGATGAACCGGTAGATGGGAAACCCGAAGAAACTCATCACCTCCTGCCGGTGAATCATGACGATCACACGAGAGCCGCGCTGCTGTTCCAGCTGCCGGATCAGACGCACACGCTGGTATTCGAGCAGCCGTTGCGCAATGGAAGGCCATAACGCAAGGGCAAGAAAAATGTACCAGAACAGGTCCATGGTTCCGCTCCTGACAGGTACGGATTCACCGGGATATTACGGCTGGTCCGCATCACCGGGTACACGTTGGGTGATCATGTGCCAGTAACGCGATGGAAAACCGGCCTGTCGCATCCGACGGCGCAGTCGGGCACGCGGGTCTTTTGCATGCTGGACCCACCACCGCTGAAATACGGTCCATTCCGTCTCCGCTGGATACCACCGGTGTACGGCCCGACGCGCGATCCGGGCGGGGATGCCGCGCCGCCGCAGATCCCGATAGGTCCGACGGCGGCTCCAGAGTTTGCGTTGCGCTGCTGCGATCCGTTGTTCCAGCACCCACCGATCGCGAATATACCCCCACTGTTGAAGTACACGAATCACTTCGTGGATGGTGGTGCGTGCCACACCTTTGCGCTGCAGCCAACGGGCGAGTTCCCATCGGGTGACCGCATACCGGCGCAGATAGTGCAGCGCCGCTTCCCGCGCTTCTTCAGGACTCATTCCAGGTCCAGATTCGGTTCGATGGTGATGTCCGATTCCGTCAGGTCGTCGCCATACGCAATGACCGCTTCTTCCATCTCGCGCGCAATGTCAGACGTGGAGTGAATACCCTGCACACGTAACTTGAACTCGTCCGGTTTGGACGCCCAGCGCAACGCCTCTTCGTAAGTGATCAACCCCTTCTTGTACAGGAAATAGAGACTCTGGTCGAACGTCTGCATGCCGTATTGCACGTTCCCCTGCGCAATCGCCTCCGGAATCAGCCGTGTCTTCTCCTTGTTGATGATACACTCCCGGATAAACGGCGTGTTGATCATGATCTCGACCGCGGGGACGCGTCCCTTCCCGTCTGCGCGTGGTACGAGTCGCAGTGAAATGACGGCCCGTAATACACTGGCGAGCTGAATCCGGACCTGTTTCTGCTGGTGCGGAGGGAAGATAGAAATGATCCGGTTGATCGTTTCGGTCGCATCCAGCGTATGCAGGGTGGAAAATACGAGGTGGCCGGTTTCTGCGGCGAGTAGCGCTGTTTCGATCGTTTCATAATCCCGCATTTCACCGACGAGAATGACGTCCGGGTCCTGACGCAGCGCGCTACGCAACGCATCCGCAAAGGACAGTGTGTCCACACCGACTTCCCGCTGGTTGATGATCGATTTCTTGTCACGGTGCAGGTATTCGATGGGGTCCTCGAT
>CAZIRO010000291.1:0-1535 GCA_964541595.1 uncultured Acidobacteriota bacterium | reverse complement strand
GCGAGCCAGAATCCGGTTTCGATCATCGCGTCCGCACGGAACTGCGCGACTTTTCCCGTCCCGATCAGGGGCGGAATGAACGGTTTCACCGCATGGTTGAGCGGCGCTTTCGGATCCAGATTCAGTCCGTGGTGGGCCAGCCAGTAAAAGAGATCGGCGGCGAAGCCGAACGGAAACACAATGATTGGAATTGCCAGGAATTTTCCCCAGCGTGCGGGCAATAGCGCACCCAGTATCACGAGTGCAACGATCAGGTATACGGCCGGGATGGCAATTTTCCGTTCGAACCGGGCCGCCGTTTCCAGCGGTTCCATGCCGATGTAATGGTTCAACGTGTCAATCTCACGGATGTCCCCTTCCAGACGGTCCACGTACACGCACGCCCGTAGTCCTTTCGGATACTGCGGCGCCCATACCTTGACGCACCAGTACAGGTACTGGATGGACACGATCAGCAGCACGGCGGCGATAACGAACAGGACCCGCCCGGTCCAGTGGGATGTTTTTGCCCATGACCGCATGATAAAGACTCCTTTGCCATTTGATGATCGGGGAAATCCAACGACCCATGATCGTCCTCGGTAAGGAAAGGGGGGCACCCCCGCGCGTGGGGGCGTGCCCCCCACGGCATGTGTTTACTCAGGCTTGACGATGAAGTAACCGGCCATTTCCAGATGCAGTGCGGAACAGAACTCCGTGCAGTAGTAGGTGTATACGCCCGGTTTGTCGGCAACGAACTCCAGGGTCACCGTTTCACCCGGTTCGATACTCGCCGTCAGGTTGTATTCCGGCAACGCGAATCCGTGCGTCGCGTCCCGCGTGCGTTCGAGGTTGGTAATGTGCCAGATCACCCGATCACCCTTCCGGACCTCAATGTGTTCAGGCTCATAGTGGCTGCGAATGGCTGTCATAAAGATCTCGACCGTATTGCCACGGCGTTCAATACGTCCTTTCGTCGTCGCTTTCGGGTGTTTGGTCTGCGTCAGGGGGTCCCAGCCGACTTCCGGATAGACTTCCCATGCCTTGATCTTGTCAGCCTTGATGATCTGCGCATAGTGCGGTTCACCGATACCGATCGGCATGTCGTACAGCAGTTGCATGTTCTCGCCCGTGTTCTCGATATCGATCAGCTGCAGGTTCTGCGGCAGTAGCGGTCCCATATTGAAGAACCGGTCGACGGACCACTTGTTCAGGGCAACGAGATATTTCCCATCGGGCGATACGGTATCGCCCTCTGCCGTCGCCAGGTGACCGATGTTGTAGTGTACGGGGAGTTTCTGCACCAGCGTCCAGCCGGGTTCCGGTGCCTTGTGCGCTTTACCGCCGAGCGTCCACCGGGCGACCGCGCTGTCCAGGAACAGGCTCGTGTATGCATATCCCTTGTTGTCGAATTCTGTGTGCAGCGGACCCAGACCGACTTCCACCTGCGCAGCAACCACGGCGTCAAACTTCAGGATTGGTACACCGTACGGATCACGACCTTCGAAGTTCTTGTTGCGAATCGCCTGTTTGATCTTCTCGAAGTCGTATACGGT
>CAZIRO010000290.1:0-1558 GCA_964541595.1 uncultured Acidobacteriota bacterium | reverse complement strand
GGACGGCGGGACGCACGTGCGGGCACGGGAAGCGCTGGTCGCTCCTGATACGCCGGAACCCCGGGCTCGCGGCGGCGGCCCGCCGGGGGGATGCGGCGCGCTGCCTGCGCATCCTGCGGGCCGCCCGCGGGTCGGCGGCGGGGTGACCGCACCCGGCGCGGGATGTCTTTCCCATCCCTGCGGGCGCGTGCCCGGAGGGACCGATGCGTCGGGTCCGGGCTGCGATGCCCGGCGCAAACGGTCGGGAACACCGTTCGCCCGGCCTCGTGGAATCAAATTCCACGTTTTCAGGAACGGTGACACCGCCATGTGATATGGACACGGCAACGTCGTGCCCCTACAAAACACCTGACACCCCTGCCGCATATCCCGTAACCGGGTTCAGCGCCGACCCGACTCCGTCACTTTTTCCGTCGCTTTCCCGTCTGTTCTGAGATCAGGACAGGAAACGGGACACGGAGTATCCCATTTCGGCGACGGCATGGTCCTGCGTTGTGGCATGAGCATTCCCGAACGCCCGGAATCCGGAACCTGACACCCAATCTCGACCGGTCCATTCCCTGTCCCATTGCCTGTCCCGATCCCGGATTCATTCCTTTCCTTTTGTCACCTGATTGGGATAGAATGGGCTGCCGGATCGCCTGGCGAATTCGTATCAACGGATATCCGTATGCACCCACATCGGGGAACCGACGGCTGGAGCCTGTTGCAGATGCTGATCGCGCTGTCGATCGGGCTGATCCTCCTGACGGGCGTGTTGCAACTGCTCCTGGAAACACTGCGCATGCGCCGTCGCCAGCTGGCACTCAGCGCATGGAGTCAACTGCAGCGCAGCATCACATACTGGTCCCGGCGGGACAGCACCATGCCTGCGGGAATGTCCGTCATACGGTCTGGCATTCCCCTGCGTCCCTGGTTATGGATACCGCGGGCCCCTGAACACCATACGGTACACGTGATCGTTCCGGTTTCGGAATGGTACAGCACGCTGACCACCCGAACGCGTGTGCGTCCGGGTACATGGCCAATCCTTGTCTGGCAGTCCGGTCACGATACATCCGATACGCACGAAGTGTTCTGTCTGGACCTGAACACTGGCATGTGGACCGTTGTGCGAACCGGCCGGGTCACGCCGCGTACGATGCAGGTTCGACGGGTTCTGGGACCGCAGCCGGAACCGGATACGTTACCCGCGGGCACCCGGTGCATCCGTGCACATCGGGTGGTGTACCGGCTGGAACCGAATGCCGACGTTCCCAACGCGCGGTCCCTGGTGCGAGAGCGTCATGCCGGTCGCATGCGCCTGGCCGATCGCCTGTACCGGTGCACCGTCCGCACATACGACCACTATCGGGATACCGCACGGATCTGGTTCATGGAATGCGTACAGCGTGCCGGTCGGCTTGATCTCCCGGTGGTTTTGGTATTCAATAACCGCCTGACACCCTGAACCATTGAACGGAAACGCATACATTCGCCATCCCCCATCGTGACCGTGCAGGGACATCAGCCGTCGCCGATAGTCCATGATGGGGAGTCCAGCGCCGGGAGCAGATCG
>CAZIRO010000289.1:0-1568 GCA_964541595.1 uncultured Acidobacteriota bacterium | reverse complement strand
GGTCAGTATTCGGGAAGCTCTCCAGACATACGCGCGTCCAGTCCATGGGGGCGAGTGGTTATTAAAACCCGCATTTCATATCCAGGTGAGCCGACGCACGCACACCCGTATCATTGCCATTCTCGCAGAATTGGGTAAATCCCGGGGTTATGACGTCTGGATCGGGCGACGGGAACAAGCAGATCCCTTGCAAGAGGCGTTTCCCAGGAAGAAAGGTCATCTCCGGGATTATGTCACGCTTGCATCGTTGACCGGTATTCAGAATGTGCATAATGTTGATGCGGTCGAACAAATTGACGTGGTGTGGGTTCAGGGATCCCGTATTCAGGCGATTTTTGAGGTCGAAATCACCACTTCCATGACGGAAGCCCTGCGTAGAGGCGCGAGCGTGGCGTCGGACGTACCCAAATATCTGGTGATTCCTCAGGATCGAGAAACGCAGTTATTGCGCAAGATGCAATCTCCTCTCTTTGGGGATAGATTTCAGAAAGACAACTGGCAATACTTCTTCTGTGAGACACTGGAATATTTTTATGCGAAAAATAAGAAAAAACTGAATGTCGAAACCCTCGTCGGTCAGAGGGTATCCGGAATTTCGTCGCGCGATAATCCGTGGCGGAATCAGCCTGTGCTGATCATATAGCGGGGTCCGATTGTCGGAAGCGTCTGGGACGGTCTTCTCTTATCTTATGAGATCAGGACATCGGGACAGGCAATGCGACACGGCGTGTCCCGATAGACTCCACGATATCCTGTCGTGCAGGATGCGCTGCTACCTGCCACCCGACACCTGATACCTGGGACCTGATACCTGGGACCTGAAACCTGAGACCCGAGCCCTGCCACCTGACACCCGGTGACCACCGGTCCTTCCGCCCATCCGGTCCATCCCCTCTCCCATTTCCTGTTCTGCTCCCAGGAGAAGCGCCATCTTGACGGTGCCTGCGCGGATCGACCATAATGAACGACGAACGTTGTCGTTCATGATCTGCACGACGGCTCGCGCCCGTGCGGGGGTACAGCGCGAGCATATGGGTCAGATCATGGCGTAAGGAGAACGGTCCATGGAAACGTTACATATCAACGACCTGCTCCGAAAAGCCATCGAATACGGCGCATCCGACCTGCACCTCAAGGTCGGGCAACATCCGGTCATCCGGGTGGATGGCGAACTGCGGCCGATGACGGAGTTCCGGCGGTTGATGCAGGAAGATACCGTATCCATGGCGTTCAGTATCATGAACAACCGCCAGAAACAGCGGTTTAAAGAGGTCCCCGAGATCGATATTGCGCACAGTGTGCCCGGCCTGGGCCGATTCCGTGTGAACATCTTCCAGCAGAGAGGCACCATCGGGCTGGTCCTGCGCGTGATCCCCACCAAAATCCGCACGATCCGGGAACTGAACCTGCCGCCCATCCTGGAAAAGATCGCGATGGAAGAACGCGGTCTGGTGCTGTGCACGGGAACCACCGGTTCCGGAAAATCGACAACACTGGCGGCGATGATCGATTACATCAATACACACCGTCGCGCGCACATCATCACCATCGAGGACCCCATCGAGTAC
>CAZIRO010000288.1:707-1611 GCA_964541595.1 uncultured Acidobacteriota bacterium | reverse complement strand
CGGAGTCGCGAGCCATGCACCCAACTTGACTTTTAACATAACATCTCGGGTGTCGGATCTCAGGTGCCAGGTGTCAGGTGTCGGGCTGCCTGTCCCGATTGCAGAAATGCACTGCTTGCGCTTCATGCAACAGTCACGTATAGTCAACAGGCCACCACCATTCGGTCGCAACGGGATCGTCTTCGCATGGCACGTAAATTCGCGGTCATCGGCCTCGGGCGGTTCGGCGCGCACCTGGCACGGCGATTGGCCGAGCAGGGTGCGGAAGTGCTCGCCATTGATGTGGATATGGCGCGTATCGATGCGGTGAAAGACCATGTCACACATGCGGTTCGACTGGATGCCACCGACGGAAAGGCACTGGCCACGCAGAACCTGCAGGAGTTTGACGCGGTGGTGGTCGCCATCGGGGAAGGGATTGAAGCCAATCTCCTGGCCGTTGCGGCGTTACAGGAGATCGGTGTGCAACGTATTATCGTACGGGCCAATTTCGAAACACACGCACGCATCTTGCAACACATGGGTATTGACGAAATCGTGCTGCCGCATCAGGATACGGCCGAACGCCTGGCCCGCAGTCTGATGGTGACGGGTGTGATCGATACGTTTCAACTTTCGGAGGATTACGAAATCCTGGAGGTCGCCGCGCCGGAACGGTTCGTGGGAAAGACGCTTGCCGAACTCAACCTGCGGCAGCGGTTTGGCGTCAACGTGATCACGATCAAACGGTTTCGGATGCAACCCCAGTTGCTCGGCCTGCGTCGTCGGCAGGTGACTGAAATTCTGGGTACTCCGCTACCGGATACGGTGATCACCGCTGGAGACCGCTTGATCGTTTTCGGACGCCGACAGGACATTCAGCGAATGTTGCAATCATAAGATCGACGAGGCGGTCATGCAGTGG
>CAZIRO010000288.1:0-697 GCA_964541595.1 uncultured Acidobacteriota bacterium | reverse complement strand
CTGGACGATGGACCGTCCCGGACGCGAGGGATTCCGGGTGGAAACGGGTACGGCCTACGTGTGGGCGTTTCTCATTCGCGGCTGGCATCATCCGGGAAACTGGCAACCGGAACGTCAATCCGAGGTGGACGGTATCCTGGACACCTGGGGAAATCTGTTCCGCACGTGGCTTTCAGCGGTATCCGCACACTGGACCCGATGGACACCGTCCACCTGGTGGGTGGCGTTCTGGGCACCGAACAGTGATCTGGACGTGCAGCGGCCGCTCTACCGATGGATGGCCACACATCGGGGATCGGTTCCCGGATTGCAGACCCGTCCGCGTTTCACCCTGGGCGTGGCTGCGGTGCTGGGAACTGCATGGTGTTTGCGGGATACTTCCGGAACGATCGTGGACCTCTGGGGACCGCCTGTGCAGATCGTCGTCCAGCTCGCCGAACGTGCATCCCCGGGTACGGTCTGGGTGGACCGCAGTGTCTACGACCGCGTATACACCTACATGCCGGGCCGGGCGAGACCCCCCGTACGGGTACGGGGAGCCCGGGAAACCCTCCTGGTGTATCAGATCGAGTGGGGACTTCCGGGTCGATACCTTGTGGAACCCGTGTAGTGGTACGTTTCCGGAGTGAAGTGACGTCGCCCATCAATACCTTCGCTCCTTCACCTCCCCAACGGATACGGCATGCGATCGGGACAG
>CAZIRO010000287.1:0-1612 GCA_964541595.1 uncultured Acidobacteriota bacterium | reverse complement strand
GGGGATAGCGCATGACCGAATGGGTACCCACGGTGTCCCATTGCCTGTCCCGATTTCAGCAAATTGCGAATTGCGAATTTAAACGTCGCGCGGTTGTATAGATCGTAGGGACGACTGATCGAGGTCGCCCGGCCATGGCATGCGCGTGCGCCCGGCCGTGTCCGCTGGTAAGCACCGACATGCCATACAATGACTCTACAACGCGGCGGCGACGGCCACGGTCGTGATCAGATCGCTCCGATCGGCCGTCCCCACAACCTGATATCAGGTACCATGCTGCATATTACCCCGGAATATCAAACCGTCGCGGTCATCGTGAATCCACGTGCGAAACGGGTGCGGTCTTTCCCGACGTTTCAGCGACGGTTGATGACGATATTCCGTGATCTCGAGATCGAAGCGGAATGGTTCATTACGGATGACTCGGGACACGCAACGGAAATCGCACGAGACATTCGCAGTCGCCATGAGTTCGACCTCGTACTCGTCGTCGGCGGTGACGGGACGGTCAATGAAGTCATCAATGCATGGATCGACCATCCGGTACCGATTGCCGTGCTGCCCATGGGGACGTCCAACATCCTTGCGCGGGTGCACGGTATCCGGGGGAGTCTGGAAGCGATGTGTATTCGGATTTTTTACGGGCACCCGCGTCCGATTCCCGTTGCACGGGCGAACGACCGGTATTTTGTTCTGATGTGCGGTGCAGGGTTCGATGCGGAAGTCCTTCGGGCCACGACACCGGAACAGAAGTTCCGGTGGAATCGACTGGCGTATACATGGCATGCGATTCGTCTGGGACTGCGCGGATGCGCATACCGTATTAACGTACATGAAAACTGTCAAAACGGCGATACTCCACCCCCGGTGCGTATGGTGATTGTAACACTGGTGAACAATTACGGTGGGTTTTTTCGGATATTGCCGCGCCGTTGGCTGAAACGTGCACCGATGTGGTGGCTCGGGTTTCGGAATGGCCGCGCATGGCATTATATCAAATACGCGGTAACGGCATTGACGGGATTGCACGTGCGGCTGCCGGATGTGATCGTGCGACCGGTCAATGGACGAATTCGCCTGGAACCGAACGATGCGTCCGTTCCCTATCAGGTGGATGGCGAACTTGCCGGTTCGGGACCAGTGAACATTGCGTACGTGGGGGAACGCATTCGGCTGGTGGTTCCGGCGAGATGAACAGGAGGTTCCCACCGAACCACCGGTGAGACGCGGAGTACTCAGAACAAAGGTTGTTTTCCACTTCTCTGTGTCCTCCGTGTCTCCGTGGTGATAGTTTAATTCGCGATTTGAGGTACGGCATGCTACCCACGATGACCTGGGAAGAAGCGTTACGGCGGATACGTGAAATCGTTCATTGCACGGGAATAGAAACTGTATCGCTACCGGAGGCGCGCGGCCGGATACTCGCCGAACCGATCGTCGCACGTACGGATTCGCCCATGTGGGCGAATTCCGCAATGGACGGGTTTGCCGTCCGCAGCGTGGATACCCAGCACCCACCGGTGGAACTCCGCGTCGTCGGAGAGGTCGCTGCCGGGGCCTGGCCGGACCATACGTTACAACCCGGCGAGGCCGTACGGATCTTCACCGGAGC
>CAZIRO010000286.1:0-1638 GCA_964541595.1 uncultured Acidobacteriota bacterium | reverse complement strand
AAATTGTGACCGGATCACACAATAGGTCACACATCGGTCACGGCGGTGAAACCCGGAACGAATGGTGTCCGACAGAGCGACATACGGAGCGTAACACCCCGTTTGCTCCCGGAATCCATCGTCCCATTTTTGGCACGCAACTTGCTTTCTACAACTCCATCCTCCAACGGGACAGCCCGAAGATCGCCCCCGATCATGCTGCGGTGCGGTCCAGCCGCCCGTCTTCAATGACATGCGGGCATTATTTTTAATAATTATATGAATTTTTGAATTGGCAAATGGAGTGCAGGTGTGGTAAACTCAAACCCGTAATGGATCGTCCTGTGAAGGTGTATCATGCCACGTATCGTCAATGCCCAGAAAGTCCGTATCTTACTCACCCTGGCCCGGTACCTGAATCGGTCCCTGGAATTGCAACCGCTGCTGGAGGGTGCGCTGGAGCGTATTCTCCGCCTGGCCGGGTTGCATACGGGCTGGATCGTCCTCCTGGATGAACAGCGTCAGTTTTATCTCGCCGCTGCGAAGGGATTGCCACCGGCGTTGTCTGCAAAACGGCGCGCGTTGCTCCGGGAGGGTTCATGCAAGTGCCAGCGCAGGTGCCTGGCCGGTCGGTTGCGTCGTGCAGTGAATATCATTGAATGTGAGCGTCTCGAACAGGCCCGCGCACAGGCGGCACAGATGCCACCCGAACAGGCACGCAGGTGGACCGGCGACCTGAGGTATCACGCGAGCATTGTCCTGCGCGCCGGCGGACAGGTGCTCGGTATCCTCAACCTGGCCCGTAGAGGACGCGAACCGTTCTCTCAGGAAGAACTCGCGCTTCTGTCCACCGCCGGACAGATTCTCGGTGCAGCCATTCACCGTGCGCTGCTGTATGAAAAAGCGAAAGCCAATCGTGTCCGGGAGATGGAATTGCTCCTGGAACTGTCCCACGCACTCATCGGATCACTGGACATCCAGGCCATTGCCCGCGCGACGTTTGATACGATCCGGAAAGTCGTGTTTCCCGATAGCGTCAGTCTGCTGTTGCCCGATCCGGAGGAAACCCATCTCGAGCTGGTTGCGGCGGATGGCTTGCTGGCGTCCCATGTCGGCCGCATCCGCATCCCGTTGCACGATGAGGAAGGCGGGATCATCCGGGCGATTCGCTCCCGACGGCCGTTTTATGAAGAGGTCGAGCCGACTGCGGATCGGGCGTTACAGCGTTTGCTTTTTCATGAACTCGGTATCCGGGCCTGTTTGCACATCCCCATGCTCGCCGACGATCGGGTCATCGGGGTACTGACGCTGGATTATCGCCAGCCGCGAAAGTTCCGGGAAGACGATCTGCGGTTGTTGAGTCTCATCGGGCATCAGGTGGCCGTCGCATTCGAACGCGCACGGAGCCACCAGGCACTGCGCGAGGCATGGCAGACGATCCGCAAGGGCAAAATGGAATGGGAAGCCGCGTTTGATGCAGTCGATGATCTCATCTTTCTGGTCGATGAGGCGGGACGTATTCTGCGATGTAACCGTGCTGCGGTCCAGGCGCTGGAGACGACCTATACCGGACTCCTGGGCCGGTCGACCCGGGACGTGTTTTCCGACCGGGCGGCCGACGCAGCGGAGGCGATCCTGACCCTGCTGCGGGAGCCGTCA
>CAZIRO010000285.1:0-1764 GCA_964541595.1 uncultured Acidobacteriota bacterium | reverse complement strand
CCCGACACCTGAGACCTAAATACCTGACACCTGACACCTGGGACCTGACACCCGACACCCGGTGTCAACCGCGCCATCCGTCCATCCGGGTGCAACCCCTGTCCCATTGCCCGTCCCGATCTCAGCCCCCGTACTTGACACCGCTCAGACAGTTTGCTACCGTATTCGGCCGAAGTTGCCCGGCAGACGACCGCACGTTTGTTGTTTCCACAAGCGCGTATTCCCATGAGGGGGAGTTTTATGGCATCACCGTTCTGGTACGTGGGATGGATTCCGCTGTTGCCGGCAATCGGTGCGCTGATCAACGGCGTTCTGGGACGACGTTTGCCGAAAAAGGCGATCCATACGATCGCACTCACCACCGTCGGTCTGGCGACGGTACTCGCATTCATTACATGGTTTCAGTTGATACAGTATCCGCCGGAACAGCGGCATTTTGTTGTAACGTACTACGACTGGCTGAATATCGGTCCGATCCGGTTACTCTCCGGGGAAAGCACGTTTCTTCGGGTTCCGGTGGAATTCATCGTCGATCCGCTATCGGTGGTCATGCTCCTTGTGGTGACGTTCGTCGGATTTCTGATTCACATCTACTCGACCGGATACATGTGGGAAGAACCCGGTTACGGACGGTACTTCTCCTACCTGAACCTGTTCATGTTTGCGATGCTCCTGCTCGTACTGAGCAGCAGTTTCCTGCTACTGTTTGTCGGCTGGGAAGGCGTGGGACTGTGCTCGTATCTGCTCATCGGGTTTTATGCGGACCGGCATTCCGCTGCCAATGCCGGAAAGAAAGCCTTTCTGGTGAATCGGATCGGGGATCTCGGTTTTCTCCTCGGCATGATTCTGGTTTTTGTGCATTACGGCAGCCTGCGATTTGACGATGTATTCCCGCAGATGGTGCAGAGCGGTGCACTGAACGATCCACTACTGGTGACCATCTGTCTGTTGTTGCTCATCGGTGTGACCGGAAAATCCGCACAGATTCCCCTGTACGTCTGGCTGCCGGACGCCATGGAAGGACCCACGCCGGTGAGTGCACTGATTCACGCGGCGACCATGGTGACCGCAGGGGTCTATCTCATCGTCCGGTGCAATCCGCTCTACCAGATGGCGCCGGAAGCCATGGTCGTTGTCGGCGGTGTGGGCGCATTGACTGCACTGTTCGCCGCCACGATCGGGATCGCTCAGAACGATATCAAACGCGTGCTCGCGTATTCGACGGTATCGCAACTGGGATATATGGTCATGGCTGCAGGTGTGGGCGCATTCGCGGCGGCGATTTTTCACCTGGTGACGCACGCGTTCTTCAAAGCACTGCTCTTTCTCGGCGCCGGTAGCGTGATCCATGCCCTGCATCATCAACAGGATATGCGCTTCATGGGTGGGCTGAAGAAGTACATGCCGGTCACGTTCTGGACGATGACGATGGCGACCCTCGCGATCTCCGGTGCACCACTGTTTTCCGGATTCTTCAGTAAGGACGAAATCCTCCTGCAGGCGTACGTCAGCCCGTACAGCCGATACTGGTTCTGGGTACTGGGTACCGTCGCCGCGGGTGTGACAGCGTTTTACATGTTCCGTCTCTGGTTCATGACCTTCCTCGGCGAGGAACGGCTGGATCCACGTGTTCGCGCACATGTACACGAGTCGCCAAAGAATATGACCGTTCCCCTGACCATTCTCGCGGTACTGTCCGTCATCGGCGGCGTGTTCGGCATCGCACCGGCGCTGTTACATATTCCCGTGCTCGGAAGAGTGCTG
>CAZIRO010000284.1:0-1777 GCA_964541595.1 uncultured Acidobacteriota bacterium | reverse complement strand
ACACCCATAACCCCTAACATCTGACCCACGTTTAACATAGAAGACCTGACACCTGGGACCCGACACCCGGGACCGGAGACCGGTGACCACCGGCACACCGGTGGTTTCGGTGGTTCTCATGTCCCATTGCCTGTCCCGATCCCAGGATCGCCCGCTCCGTGCATGACCGTTCGGAGGACGGACGTATGGTGCCCGTCACGTTCGCCATCTCCGAACAAAGGACATAAAATATGGATCACGGGAAATCGCCATGCTGAACCGGATGGTCGGTTATCGATACCGTTTGGGTATTGTGGGACTTGTGGTGTTGTGTGGGATGGTCTGGACCGGGTACTCCCGGCGTGCGTTGCGAGAAGCGTGGGTGCAGATCCAGGGCACGGTATACACACCCGATCGGCAGCCGATTCCGCACCTGACGATTCGGCTCTATCGCGTTGAGACGGCAAACGGCGACCGCACCCAGCAGTTGTTGCAGGTGGCGCAAACGGACGGCAATGGACGGTATCTGTTCACTGCTTTAAAACCGGGCGAATACGTCCTGCAGATCCCCGTCGATCACACCCCTGGATATGAAGTCCGGCTGGCGCTTCAGCGAAGAACCACACATCGGGTGGATTTCTACATTCATCTCGGTGGGACCAGATCGATACCGGGGAAACGTGAATGAAGTGAACCGGTCAGCATGGATTCGAAACCACGTTTTCGATCCCACGTACCCGTGGGCGGCCAGGAGGTCACGATGGTCCGTATGCTGAAGGCCGATGATTTACGCGAGTTGCTGCGTAAAGAGATCATCGGTCAGGATGAAGCCGTGGACGCCGTCGTACGGGCCGTTACGGTGGCCATGCTCGGGGTCACCGATCCGAAACGCCCGCTCGGCGTATTCCTCTTCATGGGACCGACGGGGACGGGCAAGAGCGCAATGGCCCGTGCGCTTGCCAAGGTGTTGCACGGCGATGAAGACAAGGTCGTTGTGGTCAACTGCACGGAATTCAAACACAGTCACGAGGTCAGTAAACTGATCGGTGCCCCACCGGGATACGTCGGACACGATGAACCCCCGTTTATCACACCGGAAAAGATCGAGGAACGGTTCACCATTGTCGTCTTTGAGGAACTCGAAAAGGCACATCCCGCCCTGTTTGATCTGCTGCTGCAGATCATGGAAAACGGCGAACTGTACACGTCGAAGGGGGAAAAACTGGACTTCACGAAGTGTTTCATCATCATGACCAGTAATGTCTCCGCACGCGAGATCGATGACATCACCAAGGAAGCCATCGGTTTTCAGCCACCGAATCCGCCACCGGAAGATCCGGACAAGTTTGACCGCCACATCTATCAGGTCTGCATGCAGGCGCTGGAACGATCTTTCCGGCCGGAATTCATCAACCGGATCGACGAGATCATCGTATTCCGGCGGCTGAAGATGGAACACCTCATGCGTATTCTGGACAAGTTCCTGCTGGACACCCGTGCGCGGTTTGCGATCGCGGGGATTGGCACGGTGATCGCGGACGATGCCAAGGCGTTCTTACTCCGTAAGGGGACGAATCTGCGATACGGTGCCCGCCCGCTACGGCGCGCGGTGCGGCAGTATCTCGAGTACCCGCTGGCGCAGTTCGTGATGAACCACGGGATTTCCGAACGGGACGTCGTTTACGTGCATGCGGATACGGCAGCGGATCAATTGCGGTTTGAAGTCCGCAAACTGAAACAGGGCGAACTCATCGTCATGACCTGATACGACGAGGCCATCATGCGACGCCGGGAACGC
>CAZIRO010000283.1:0-1790 GCA_964541595.1 uncultured Acidobacteriota bacterium | reverse complement strand
GGAAAGTGCCACAGAGAACAGACCGCCTCACCGTCCGGTGAGGTAAGGGTGAAACGGTGGGGTAAGAGCCCACCGCTGTCCGGGTGACCGGACAGGCACGGTAAACCCCATGCGGAGCAAGGCCAAATAGGGACACCGCAAGGGTGGTCCGCCCGTAGACCGGTGGGATCCGGTCGGGTGTCCGGGTTGGCCGCTGAGATGAATGACGGCCCCCGCGGGGTGCCGTTTCCGTTCGGAAGCGGATCCCGTGGGAACAGAATCCGGCTTACGGCCTGCTCCACATCTCCTCCTTCGGGCATGCGGGAGATGTTCCCGCATGCCTTCCAACAGGGACGCCATGTATCAGGGAACCATCGCACAGGTACCCGTGTGGGAGATCGCCAGCAGTTTGCTTCAGGAACGGGCTACCGGTATGCTCGCCCTGCAACAGGGTGCGCACCGGAAAGTGCTCTACTTTCAGAGCGGGCAGGTGGTCTTCGCCCGGTCGAACGTCTTTGACGAACGCCTCGGGGAGATGCTCCTGCGGGAGGGGCGGATCGGATATCGTGAACTGGTAGACGCCGCCCAGCGGATTCGACCGGGGTATCGGCTGGGAAAGGTGCTCGTTGAACATCGAATTCTCACACCCGATGAACTCGTGCGTGCGGTGATCCGGCAGGTGCGGCATATCGTGTACGATGCGTTTGCCTGGCGAGACGGAGAATGGAGTTTCACCCCGACGGACCAGATACCCCGAGAGGTCATTACGTTGAATATTCCCATGCAGGAACTTATGGTCCGGGCGATTACACGGATTCCGTACTGGTCGATCGTCCAGAAGGGCGTCGTTCACCTGGATGCGGTGTTTCAAACGCGGCCCGGCCTGGAACCGGACGATCTGCCGTTCACCCTCGAAGAAGAGGAACGGACATTGCTGGAATGGATGCGGGAACCCCGGACAGTGGAAGCGATCTGCGAGCAATCGTCCTGGTCCGATTTTGACACCTGTCGCTGGCTGGTGGCCATGCTGGCCATCCACGCCGTACACCGGCATCAACCCGAGTTTGTCCCGCTGCAACCGGTGGCCGTTCCGCCGGTGCGGCGTGCAGTACCTGTCACGTCCGGGGTGTTCGTGGAGGAAGACGTTCCGGAACTGTCGTTTGCCGATCTGGCGGATCTCGTCGATCGGGGCGGCATCCCGGAAGAGTCTTTCCGGCTGTTGCCGCAGGTGCAGCCGCCGGACCGCGCGGTGCTGTCGTTCCGTTGTCGGCACCGGTATCTCTGGTATCTGCTGACAGCCACGGTCGGAACCAATCGGGCACATCGTCTCGTTGAACGCGCTATTGAGGAGATCCGCAGTCGGCATCCGTTTATCTGGAACGATGTGGAGTTCTATCCGGACGGCGAGATCGATTGGGAGGCGCTGTACCGGCAACTGCGAATGTACGGCAGTCGGTACTACTACGAGAGTCTGGATGCGTTCCTGCAAATGGAGTTGCAGACATTGCAGCGGTTCCTTACGTCGGAACAGTTCGCATACGTGCAGACGGCCGTACAGCATATCGCAACGACGATCTTTACGGAGGAGACGGCCCATGCCGGATCGACGGAAAGTGTGTGATGCGTTCTGGCGACTGGTGGATACCATGGCGCAATTGCGCGGTCCCCGGGGGTGTCCCTGGGACCGTGCGCAGACGCCACGTGATCTGCGGAATTACGTCATCGAAGAGGCATACGAACTCGTGCACGCGCTCACCGAAGATGCCCCGGAGCGGGTGCTCGATGAACTCGGCGATCTGCTGTTGCAGGTT
>CAZIRO010000282.1:0-1829 GCA_964541595.1 uncultured Acidobacteriota bacterium | reverse complement strand
CGATATGAATCCAGTCGGTTTGAAGACGATCTGAACAAGATTCGTCTGAAACCCGCGACGCTCGTGGACGTCATGCTGGGTGGACAGTTGACCGGCGGATTGAACTGGTTCATTGCGGCAGAAAACCTGTTCAACGAAGATGTCGAGGCGCGAAAATACACGGACGGCATCATCGTGCTGGCAAGTCCACGGACCATCCGGGCCGGACTGCGTGTGATCATGTAGCGGGATTCCGACCGACCCCCGTACGTGCATCTTTCACGGTACGGATCCGTCGGTGATTGCAGTATCCACACCACGCCGGTATGTCATTCTTGCCGGCGTGATGCTCGGGGCGTTTTTACCACCGTTTGTCAACGCGGCGCTCAACGTTGCGCTACCCACCATCGGGCGTGATCTGCGAATGAGCGTGGTCGCCATGAGCTGGGCGGCGACCATATTTCTCATGGTGGCTGCGGTGGGACTCGTGCCCGGTGGGAGGTGGGCGGATCTGTACGGACGGCGGCGTGCGCTCATTCTGGGTCTGTATCTGCATGTAATCGCGGCAGTGGGCATCGCTTTTGCGCCATCCGCAGGGGTCCTCATCGGATGGCGCGCGGTGCAGGGGGTAGGGGGTGCGTTGATATTCGCTACCGGAATCGCGGTTCTCAGCAGTGTATTTGCCAGGGGACACCGGGGACAGGCGCTCGGATGGCACGTTGCGGCAATATACGCCGGGCTGGCCCTGGGACCGTTCCTGGGCGGGTGGGTGACCTCGGTCTGGGGATGGCGGGTGCTGTTTCTCCTGCCGTTGCCGATCGGGGCGGCCGCCGTCTGGACCCTGACGCGTGCGTTACCGCAGGACGACCCGCACGAACGCGGGGGTGCGGGTGGTACATTTGACATCCCGGGTGCGGTCCTGTACGTCGCGGCGTTTCTCGGTGTGCTCGTCGGTCTGGCACGGCTGCCCACGTCCCTGGGATGGGGTTTGCTCGCCGGCGGGATGGTCGGACTGATCGGGTTCGGTGTGCATGCACGCCGCACGTCGCAACCGCTGGTACAATGGGATGTTCTCGCTCGTAATCGCGCGTTCCTGCTGTCCAATCTGGTCGTTTTACTCGCGTATACGGCGACGTTTGCGGTCAGTTTCCTGCTCAGCGTCTATCTCCAGATCGTGTACGGTTTGCGGCCGCGCGATGCGGGACTTGTTCTCGTTGTCCAGCCCGTTGTCCAGGCGATCGGGTCGCCTTTTGCCGGGCGGTGGTCGGATCGGTGGTCGCCGGGCCATGTGGCTTCCATCGGACTGGTCATCGTGACGATCGGGTTGGCCGTACTGACCACGTTACAGGCGGATACACCTATCGGCGTCGTGCTGCTCGGCATGATCTGTGTCGGTGCCGGGTTTGCCCTGTTTTCCGCACCGAACACCCACGCCATTGTGCGTTCCGTTTCTGTTCAGGATTACGGTATCGCAACGGGAATACTGGGCACGATGCGGGTACTCGGACAATCGCTCAGTATGGTCACCGTCACACTGGTGATGGCGCTCTATATGGGCGGCGGTCCGCTGAATGCGGAGCAGATCGCACCACTGTTGCGGGCGTTACACCGTATTTTCGGATGGTTCGTCATGATCAGCGCTGCCGGTGTACTCGTATCGCACTACCGGAGCATGCACGGTGGGACACAACGTGTGCGGTAACGCCGTGCCCGGACAGTGCAACCCAGGTGTCGGGGGTCGGGTCTCAGGTGTCAGGTGTCAGGTCCCAGGTCTCAGGTCCCAGGTCTCAGGTGGCTTCTATGTTAAACGTGGGTCAGATGTTAGGGGTTATGGGTGTAAAATGGATATG
>CAZIRO010000281.1:0-1859 GCA_964541595.1 uncultured Acidobacteriota bacterium | reverse complement strand
ATGCGCTATCCCCCGCCCATGCGATGCCCCGTCTCCTGTCTTCCGTCTCCCGTCCCGGATACCTGACACCTGCATACCTGATACCCGACACCCGACACCCGACACCTGACACCTGGGACCTGGGACCTGAGACCTGGAACCCGAGACCGGTGGCCACCGGCCCACCGGTGGTTCCGGTGGTGCGCATGTCCCATGGCCTGTCCCGATCCCGGGTTCGGTGAATTGTGTATGGACCGGGTCTGCGGTAAACTATCGCGATTGCATACGTATGGTTTTGAGGACCGGAAGTGAATCCGTCCACACGGATGCATCGGAAAACATATCGGCTTTCTCCGGAAATTGAGCGGGAGATCCAGAGGCTGTTACGACCTGAAACGGATACGACGCCTCCACAGATCACGATCGTGTTCGGCTATCCCCTGCCTGCGGAGGACGAATCGGAACCGCAGCAGTGGGAAGTTCCGGAGGTCTTGCGCCAGCACATTCGCAAGCAACAGGTGTTCAGTCGCATGCAGACTTACTGGGCCGATTTCACGATCGACGAGATCGATGTGCTCCTGGAGGCGTATCGGGCGATCGAACACTGGCCCCGGAAGGAGATCTGGATCGGCGGGTATCCGTTGCCCTACGCGGCGAATCTGTGGATGCCGTTGCTGTTCTTCTATCTGGTCGAACCCTTGCGATCGGAGTAACTTATACATGTGTTGACAGGATTTCCTGCCAGGCGGGGTATATATATGGCCAATCGGTTCACCTTCCTCAGGGAAGAGATCGAGGAAGGTTTGAAAGACCTGGAAGTGCGCCTTCAACAACTGGATGTGAAGTGGCGTTTGTTCTTTATGGGGAATAAGGACCAGCGGTATCCGCCGGAAAAAGAGACCGAAGATCTGGCACGGGACATTCGTCAGTTTCCCACCCAGCATCCCCTGCGTGCCAGTCATCAGTTTAAACACGCCAATCTTGCCTATCGTTTTAACATGATGCGGGAACGGTGGAACAAGTGGATGCGGGTGCTGGAGGAGCGTGGCCGCCAGGCGGTCATGCAGGCCATGGGTATTCACGGTCCGAGGGTTTACGGACCGGCGATTCAGCGAACACCCCCCGCCCGGCCCGCTACGGAAACACGGCGTCCGGTTGCGTCCCCTGCCGGTCCGTACGAACGGGTGGTGCGCGAATTTGAGGCAGCCGTTGTCCAGACCGGCAAACATGCCCGTGTGGATCGTCGGAAACTCGTTGCGCAATTGCGGCAGCTGGAGTCCTCTCTGCGAAAAAAGGTGGGCGATCGACCGATCGAGTTTTATGTCACAATTGAAAAGGGAAAGCCGCGCATCAGGGCCCGGATTCGCAAAACGGCGCATCGCAAGTAATGGGCCGGTATCGCCGTATATCGCATAATCCACGATCCGCTGTTGTTCACCGGACGATCATGCTGCACAAACGGTACCGTCTGGAAGACACGATTGTGGCCATCAGCACCCCGCCGGGACGGGGTGCGATCGGTACGGTCCGCGTGTCGGGCGATCGCGTGCGGCAGCTGATCCGCACAGTCGCCCGGCCGTGGCGTTCGTCCGGGGCTGCGGACTGGCCACCCAATTGGCCCGAACCCCGCCGTGCGACGCTCTGTCGTATCGTCGATCCCGATCGTCAGGAAGTCATTGACGAGGTCATTCTGATCTATTATCCGGGACCGCGGAGTTTTACGGGAGAGGATCTCGTCGAGATCCATGCCCACGGCAACCCGGTGATCCTCGAGGCCCTGATGCAACTGCTGATCCGACATGGCGCACGTCCGGCTGAACCGGGGGAGTTCACCTTTCGCGCGTTCGTCCATGGGAAGATCGATCTGGTCCAGGCGGAAG
>CAZIRO010000280.1:0-1928 GCA_964541595.1 uncultured Acidobacteriota bacterium | reverse complement strand
CAAGATGGTGCATGGACTGGAGGGGATCCGGACAACTCCAGATATGCACTTCTGGCGGCAGTTTGGACACCGGGGGCGGCGGTTCCGTATGGGGAACGTGCACATACAGCGACCGTGTCCATGCCCGCAGGGTCGTATCCGGTGCGCTGTCAAGCAGTACCATCCGTTCGGCACGGCTGCGCAGGGTGACCTCAAACATCGGGCGCACAAACTCGAATACGGGATGAAACACCCGTTCGGGCGACCGGCGCGTATCCGTCTGCGGACGGGCTATGGTCGGAACTGCATAGAAGAATTCGATGTTCACATGCCGTGCAAGGGCTTCAACGAGTCGATCCGTCCGACCGGTGAGCGAATAGAACCCGTACCACAGCATATGTGCCGGCAGGGGAAACCGATCGCGCACCGCTTTCGTGGGCCGGGACTCCAGCCATTCAATGAGGGCCCGGATCAGATCGTTGCGATCCGCCCATCGGAGTTCCGCCAGTGTGGCTTCGTACAGCGTCCAGACGGTCGCGAGTGCCTGCAACCGGCGTTCCACGATGGGGTCGGTCACGCATTCCGGATCGTCCAGCCAGTTCTGCAGATCGTGGACACCAAACCCGGCTTCTTTCAATTCCCGGATGGCCCGTAAGATCGTCCAGCCGACGGACTGGTACCGGGCGAGTTCCCGAAACGGCGCGAGCACCGGATCGGCTGCCGCTGCTGTGGTCTGCAGGATCTGATCGATGAGCACAGCCCGGACGTCTTCACCGGGATCGAAATACGGACCGGCAAACGGCTCGACGAGTCGGGCGATCAGGGCCGAGAGACTGAGAATGTCCAGTCCGAACCGAACCGCGGGGGGTTGTGTCCGCACACAGACCTGTTGCAGATGCCATTGCAACGACGCCGATGGGGTGACGACCCACAGTTCGGCCCAGGGATCGGCCGTGCGAAGTGCGGACAGCCGTTCCCATAGCGCGGATTCCAGTTCACCGTAATAGTGACCCACATAGACCGTACGCAGTGCCATATTCGCTCTGCCGATGGACGGGGTTGCCGGCGTGGTGTCCGTGGTTGACCGGTCGATCAACCACCACGGAACAGTATATCAGGATTCGGAGTTCGGTAAACCACCGTGAACCGGTCGAGGACAGAGTGTCAGGGGTTTTGTAGGGGAACGGCATTGCCGTGTCCATATAACACGCCGATGCCATCCCTCGCCGGGTGCCTCGTGCCTGCGGGCGTCCTACCGCCACGAGTGGCAGGGGGGATAGGTGTACACAAGTTGCAGCGCCCGCTGCGTGCGCGGATGCAGAATGAGTTGAGCACTACCGCTCCCTCCGCACATCGCAATGATCGAGTTATCCTGCGCATGCCCGAATCCGTCACATCCTCCGTAGGAATTCCCCAGACAGTGCATCAACTCGTGGCCGATACTCTTCATGACCTCCTGCGGCTGTACCGGTTTGGTGATTGCATCCCGATGAAACCGGATCTCGCACTGCGTGACAATCCGGTATCCGAGACCGCAACTCTGGTCAATCCCCACCACGGCCGCCTCGCCGGCACCCGCGGCGGGCAACTCCACCCAGCGAATCCACGGTAACCCCGGCGGGTCCGCCACCACGGTAAACCGCAATACCCCCGTCCACCGCTCCAGCAGCGCCAGTATCCCATCCGCCAGCCACTGATACGCCGGGTCGAATTGGTTGATAAAATAAATGTGCGCACGCGATAAACGTTTCGCCGACCAGTGGTAAAAGTCCGGGTTGCGCTGCGGTACGAAGTGCCCCCGAATGTAATCGATGGCCCGCCGTTCGAGTTCTTCCGGCTCGACCCGTACCTCCAGCGGTATCTCCGTGTAGACCGTCTGATTCCACACCCGCAGCCGCAGCACCTGCCGCCCCCGCCGGCCTGCCCACACCCGCCGCGGAATGTGCAGC
>CAZIRO010000279.1:0-1956 GCA_964541595.1 uncultured Acidobacteriota bacterium | reverse complement strand
CGACCGGGTTGTACTTTCAGGAGGGTCATCGCATTTGCGAAATCGGTGCCGTCCTGTACGGGCCGTCCGGATTGCTTGGCAGTTTCCAGGCCCTGATCAATCCAGAACGCGACGTTCCCGCTGAGGCCCAGCGAATCCATCAGATCCCCCCGGAACGGCTCCGTGAAGCCCCGCCGTTTCACCTGGTGGCCCCCCTGATCGTTCGGTTTGTCGATACCTATCCCATCCTGGCGTACAACGCAAATTTCGATCTGGGATTCATCAATTACGAATTGACGCAGAGCGGAATGACCCCGCTGGCCAATCCGGTTGTGGACGTCCTGGAAGTTGCCCGGCGGCTGGACATCATGCCACCCGGTGGAAAGTACAGTCTGGATCGGGTCGCCCGCCAGTTGCAATTGAACTATCGACCCGAACGGGGACATCGGGCGTTGTACGATGCCCAGATGACGGCGCTGGTGTTTCGTCAACTGGAACCGCGACTCGTTCGCCAGGGAGTACAGACACTGCGGGATCTCCTCCGCTGGTTAAACGCGAATGTGGTTCTGATGATGGAAATGGTGCAGGTGTTCACCCATGCGCAGTTAAATCGGCAGTGGATCCGCATTCGGTACCAGAAGATGGACCGTACGGTCGTCGAGCGTACGGTCCTGCCCCTGCAGATCGAACGGAGGAATCAGGAATACTTTCTGACCGCGTATGATCTGCACCGGCGCGACCGACGCACGTTCCGCATCTGTCAGATCCGGAGCTGGCACATCCTGTCCGAAGCACCGGATGTGTCGGAAACCTCACAGGATACGCATGTCCCGTCCCGCTGTGGCGAGGAAAACACAATACACCGTGCCGACGAATAAACGCGGCGTTCGACTGGATCGGTTGCTGATGGAATGGGCGGCGTCCGGTATCAGTCGCAGCCAGATTCAGCAGTTGATCCGCCGCGGCTGTGTCAAGGTCAACGGTCATCCGACAAAACCCGGTTACCGCGTACGTCCTGGCGATGTCGTTGCCGTTCATTGGGACATTCCCCGTCCCCCCGAGTGTCTGGAACCGGAACCGGGTCCCGTACGCGTTTTATATCGTGATGCGGCGCTCATTGTTGTGGCGAAACCGGCGGGTATTCCGGTACATCCCGGTGCGGGGCATGTGCACGGCACCCTGGTGCACCGCCTGATCGCTGTCGACGCAGACCTTGCGCGCGTGGGGCATCCGCTGCGTCCGGGGATCGTGCACCGGCTCGATCGGGTCACTTCGGGTGTGATGGTCGTGGCGCGCACACCGGCGGCCTATCAGGCGCTGATCCGGGCGTTCCAGCAACGGAAAGTACGCAAGCACTACCTTACAATCGTGTGGGGCAAGGTGGAACCCGAACGCGGGATCGTGGAAACCCGTATCGGCCGACATCCGATCGCCCGGAAACGGTTTGCGGTCCTGACGAGAGGGGGAAAATGGGCCCGTACGCGATACCGGGTGCGGGCGTCCACCGGGCAGTTTTCCCTACTGGATGTGTTTCCTCTTACGGGACGTACGCACCAGATTCGCGTGCACCTTACCCATATCGGCCATCCCGTGGTCGCCGATCCGGTGTACGGTCGGCAGCGGATGCACACACTGACTGACCCGGCGTTGCGCGCGCAACTGCAACGGATCATGCGAAAACCCGCAATCCTGCTGCATGCGCATTGCATCGCACTGCCCCATCCGCTGACCGGTCGGCAGATGCGGTTTGCCGTCGCGCCGCCGCGATGGTTCCGTACGGTATGGGCGCGTATGACCCAGACGGGGAACGGCACGTAAACCGCAGGTTCCGTGTTCTCATAATCGTGTCACTACCTCGCAGGGGTCGAATACCGCTACACCCGCGCATCGACGACCGACCCGGACCGGCGCGGACGGACACGCTGAAATCGGGACAGGCCATGGGACCCCGTGGGTCCCCATGCGGTCATGCGCTAT
>CAZIRO010000278.1:0-1984 GCA_964541595.1 uncultured Acidobacteriota bacterium | reverse complement strand
CCAGGTGTCAGGTATTCCGGTGTCAGGTATCCGGAACGGAGGACAGGGGATGGGGTATCTCATGGGCTGGAGATACCGCATGACCGCATGGGAACCCACGGTGTCTCATTGCCTGTCCCGATTTCAGGGGGGAGTGTCTCGGGATCGGAGCAGGAAAACGGAAAAATCCGACCACGGTCAGAAGATGCAGAACGTACACGTTGCGGATGGAGGGATACCCGATGGATCGCAACGGTCCGCCGGATACGTTCCGTGATTGGGGCGATCGCCAGGTGTTTGTCTTCCCGTACAGGCACTACCCGCTGGTCCCGAAAGTCGCACGGGTGCTAATGGGTATCGGTACACTCATCACGGTGGTCAGCCTCGGACGGTTCCTCTTGTCCGGTGCCAACCGGGGGGTCTGGGACCTCGCGAACCTGGTGTTCTGGATGATTCCCGGTGTGTGCATGATCAGCGTCGGGCTGTGGTTGTACTTCGGAAAGGCAGTCATTGAAATTGACCGCACACACGGGCAACTGCGCCTCCGGGGTGCGCGACTCTATGACGGTAAGCCCCGGGTCGCCCTTCAGGATATTCGCGCGGTTGAAATTCAGTCCCGATGGGATGAGGAACTGCACGCGTCTGTGGACCGGCCGCAGGATATGATTCTGGCATCCAGAGCCATTCCCCGCAGCACCGCAGCCCACATTCTCCTGCAATGGGTACGGGCGCGGCCGGTCATTGTGACCCTGCGCGGTGCATACAATACCATACTCGCCAGGTTTGAGCTGCCGCCGCC
The DNA here is from genome assembly GCA_964541595.1 of uncultured Acidobacteriota bacterium. GTDB lineage: Bacteria > Acidobacteriota > HRBIN11 > HRBIN11 > HRBIN11 > CAZIRO01. The sequence goes on along the minus strand of CAZIRO010000278.1, from coordinate 1,206 downwards.
CGTGACAACGGTCCGCGCATTCGCCGAACGGGTGGCTGCCATGCTGAACGCTACGGTGATTGAGCGCGCGTTCGTATCGTCCGCGGACGAACCGTCGACCGATATGGAAACCCGATGGGATACTGCGGTGGAACGGTTGCGGCGGGAACTGGCGTCGCGGGAGGGACTGAAAATGCACATGGAGGGCGAGCACCTCGTGGTGGAAATCCGGCCACTGGGGCTGCAGGGAATTGCCCTGACGTTCACCCTTGTCGGGATCGTGAGCATCGTAGTGCTGACCTGGATCGGTTTCCAGGTCCTGCAAACGCCGCGGCATCCCTTACAACTGCTGGTATTGACCGTATTTTTGATCATCCCTGCGGTTTTTCTCGGTCTGGGGATCTCCTGGGCGCGACAGCGGATGGTCCTCAAAATTGCGCCGGATTATCTGGAAGTTCGGGCCCGGGGTGGGTTCTCGAAAACACGTTTCATGCTGCTGCGAGGCCACATCCGGAACGTGTTTCTTGCGGAACGTGGCGAGGTCAATCAGCAACCGTTATACGTGCTGGCGATTCAGGAACGGGGCCGCAATAAGCCACGGTATGTGGGACATCCGCGTCTGTATCGGGAACGTGCATGTCTGGAGGCACTGGCCGATCTGATCCGGATCCGCCTGCTGGCGTGAGGAGCATCGTAAGCCGCATGGTCACTGCGTCTTACGACGCTCCTGAAAGAGGCGATCGAAGGGATTATGGTCCGGGCTTCTCAAGTGCCTTCGGCCAGTGCGTGGGTACCATGATCATCAGCGCAGCGCCAAGAAGCATCATGTTTTTCATGAAGTTGATCATTTCACCCATCTGTTGTTCCGCCGGAACCGCCCAGAAGTTGTGCATCATGAACGACGTGGGCAACAGGAAGATCGCGATGAGTGCCGCGCCCAGTCGGACTTTCCACCCGAACACGATCATCAACCCACCGACGAGCAACAGCAGTCCGGTCACGATCACCGCCAGGGAAGGAACCGGGACGCCTTTTGCAGCGGCATAACCGGTCATCTGGGAGAACTTCATGAAATGGTTCAGCCCGTTGAATGCGAAGATCCCGCCGTACAGGATACGACCGACGAGACTCAACCAGGCAATGGCACCGTTCCCGTTCATCATGTTCCTCCCTTACGAAAGTCAAAGAATCCGTACAAAATCCATTTGAACACCGCACCCTCGAACG
>CAZIRO010000277.1:0-2044 GCA_964541595.1 uncultured Acidobacteriota bacterium | reverse complement strand
GGTAGGCGCGGGCGGACTCGAACCGCCGACCTTCGCCTCGTCGGGGCGACGCTCTGCCGTCTGAGCTACGCGCCTGCCAGAACCTCATTGCATTGTAAGCCGGGAGAACGACGCTGTCAACCGCTGGCAGAATTTGCGAAATCGACCCATCTGTGCTAAAGTGAGTACTCGTGTATTCCCTGCTGCATGGAATCCACCCCGATGTGAGACGATGGATGAGTCGATGGGTGCAGATATCTGATCGGGAAGGGTGGCGTTATGGGACGGGACCTCTTCGCCAAGTGTTACCATTTCAAGGACGCGGAAATCGCCCGCCGATCCGGATTGTATCCCTATTTTGTGGAGATTCGGGATTCATCCGGTACGGAAATCGTCATTGACGGCAAACCCCGGGTGAACCTTGGAAGTAATAATTATCTGGGCCTGACGCACCACCCGAAGGTGATGGAGGCCGCGCGTCGGGCGATCGAAAAGTATGGGACCGGATGTACCGGGAGCCGGTTTCTGAACGGTACGCTTGACCTCCACGTGGAACTCGAACGCCGACTGGCCGAGTTCGTGGGAAAACCCGCTGCACTGGTGTACTCCACGGGCTACCAGACGAATCTCGGGACGATCGCCACCCTCGTCGGGAAAGACGATGTGGTGATCATCGACCGTCTGGACCATGCGAGTATCGTGGACGGTTGCCGCCTGGCATTCGGTGAAACCCTGCGGTTTCGTCACAACGATATGGAAGACCTGGAGCGGGCCCTGCAGCGTGCCGGGGATCGGGGAAAACTCGTCGTCGTGGATGGCGTGTTCAGTATGGAGGGCGATATCGTCAACCTGCCGGGCGTGGTGGAAATGTGCGAGCGGTACGGTGCGCGCATTATGGTGGACGATGCTCATGCCATGGGGGTGCTCGGGGATACCGGTGCGGGGACGGCGGAGTATTTCGGATTGACCGATCGTGTGGACATCATCATGGCAACGTTCAGTAAATCGTTCGCAAGTATCGGGGGGTTCATCGCTTCCGAGTTTGAGGTCGTGGACTATCTGAAACACCACGCCCGGAGTTTGATGTTCAGTGCGAGTATGCCCCCGCCGGCGGTGGCCACCGTGCTGGCAGCGCTGGACATCATTCAGAGCGAACCGGAACGGCGTGCACAACTCTGGGATAACGCACGTTTCCTGCTGAACGGGATTCGCGAACTCGGGTTCAATACAGGCAATACCCGGACTCCGGTCATTCCCGTTATCATCGGGGACAACATCCTGACGTTTCGGTTCTGGAAAGCCCTGTTTGAAGAGGGTGTGTACACGAATCCGGTCATTGCCCCGGCGGTTCCGGAAGGTACATCCCGGTTGCGGCTGAGTTGTATGGCCACGCATACGAAAGATCAACTGGCGTTTGCCCTGGAAAAACTGGAAAAAGTCGGGCGACAGTTTGGGTTGATCTGAGCAGGTCGCATGGGGGTCGAAGTTCGTCCCGTCGACACGTTCGGGGATCTGCACCGGTTTATCGAACTGCCCTGGCACATTTATCGGGACTTTCCTCAATGGGTGCCGCCGCTTCGCATGGTCATGAAACAGCGGCTGGACCCGGATCGGCATCCATTTTTTGACCACGGAACGGCCGAATATTTCCTCGCCTGGAAAGACGGTCGTCTCGCCGGCCGTATCGCCGCGATCCGCAATGAACTGCACGAGTGGTATACCCACGAACCGGTAGGTTTTTTCGGATTTTTCGAATGCATTCCCGACGAGGACGTGGCCCGTGCGCTGTTCGATCACGCAATGGACTGGTTGCGACAGCGGGGACTGGAAATCGTTCGGGGTCCGATGAACTTCTCCACGAATGAAGAAGTCGGCCTGCTCGTGGAGGGGTTTGACCGCCATCCGGCCGTGATGATGCCGTACAATCCCCCGTATTATGCCGCATTGCTCGAACGGTTGGGATTTACCAAAGCCCGCGATCTGTGGGCCTGGGAGGTCACCCGGGAGACACTGCGGCTGGATATGCTCGTGCAGTTGCGGGACCGCATCCTGCGCCGCGCGGGGG
>CAZIRO010000276.1:0-2074 GCA_964541595.1 uncultured Acidobacteriota bacterium | reverse complement strand
GGAGCCGATGAACTGTACGGTCCATGTTCGAGAGGATTCCTGTGAGATCTGGGCGCCGACCCAGAACCCACAACGACTACAGCGGTCGGTGGCAAAGGTCCTCGGCCTGCCGCCGGAAGCCGTCACCGTACACGTTACGTTGCTCGGCGGTGGGTTCGGCCGGCGGCTCTTTCAGGAGTTTGCCGTACAGGCAGCCCTCGTCTCGAAGGCTGTGAAAGCACCGGTGCAGGTGGTCTGGACGCGAGAGGAAGACATGCGGCACGATTACTATCGTCCCTGCGCGTTGCACCGGCTGCAGGCGGGACTCGACGAAAAGGGTCGGCTGACGGCCTGGCTGCACCGGATTGCATCTACGGGGCGTGACGGTGTGGTGCGACACGGGTTTCCGGTGGGGATCGTGCCGAACTACCGATTGGAGTATGCGGTTGTGCCGACGCCGGTCCCATGGGGATGGTGGCGTGCGGTCGTGTATACACACCATACGTTTGCCGTGCAGTGTTTTATCGACGAACTGGCGGCAGCGGTGGGTCAGGATGCGGTGACATTTCGCCTCACGCTGTTGCGGAAGGCACCGGAGGATCTGCCGTATGACGCCCGGCGGCTTGCACGCGTCATCGAACGTGCAGCAGATATGGCCGGGTGGGGACGGCGGCGTGAGGGACGTGCTCTGGGAGTGGCTGCCGAATACTGTTTCGGATCGTACATTGCACAGGTAGCGGAAGTGTCTGTTGACAATGACCGTGTTCGGGTACACCGCGTCTGGGTGGCCGTGGATCCCGGGGTGGTCGTACACCCCGATATGATTCGGGCGCAGATGGAAAGCGGCATCGTCTATGGACTGACGGCAGCACTGCACGGCGAGATCACCATCGAAGACGGTCGGGTGCGACAGAGCAATTTCCATGACTATCCCCTGTTGCGCATCGACGAAATGCCCGCAGTAGCAGTCGCAATCATCGCGGACGCGGATCGGCCGGGGGGTATCGGTGAGGTCGGTGTCCCCTGTATTGCACCGGCGGTGGCGAATGCCCTGGCGGTGCTGACGGGGAAACGTGTGCGTGCGTTGCCCATCCGATGGTCCACTGTAACGGCAAACCCCGCTTGAGGGAGGTGCCGTCATGGCACGGTTCACACTGACCGTCAACGGACAGTCCCGTACGGTGGATGTGCCGCCGGATACGCCGTTGCTCTGGGTGTTACGCGATGTCCTGGGACTGACGGGTGTGAAGTACGGATGCGGAATGGCGCAGTGCGGCGCCTGTACGGTCCATGTGAACGACAATCCTGTACGGTCGTGCGTGACGCCCGTGGCGGCCGTGGCGGGGACGCGGATTACGACCATCGAGGGGATCCCCGAGGACCATCCCGTGAAACGTGCCTGGATCGAAGAGAACGTGCCGCAGTGCGGATACTGTCAGGCGGGACAGATCATGAGCGCGATCGCCCTGCTCGCGCGGAATCCGAACCCGTCCGACCGGGAGATCGCGATGGCCATGGTCGGGAACGTTTGCCGGTGTGGAACGTACCTGCGTATTCTCCGTGCGATTCGCCGCGCTGCCACCATGCTCCGTTCCCGAAAGGAAGGGTAGTAATGATTCGTGACCGGGACCTGTGGGAACAGTTTGAAGCCGATTGGCAGCGAAGCCGGAAACCGGATCCGGAAGCGCATTTACGCCTGTTTGAAATCCTGCTCGAACACGCGCGTGCATTGGGTGCCTGGCCTCCGCCGGATCCGCTGGAGGGGATCGAAAAAGACATTCATCTGGCCAGGGTGGTGAATACTTATGTCAGGAAACCTGCTGGTGCGACTGGCACGTGCACTCGATGAAGAGCACATTCCGTATATGGTGATCGGCGGTCAGGCAGTGCTTTTGTACGGTGAACCTCGCCTGACACGTGATGTGGACGTGACGGTAGGTCTGACGCCGAAAGAGATGGAACGGGTGCTGAATGTTGTGCACCACACGGGTCTGCGCGTTCTCGTTCGGGAGATAGACGATTTCGTCCACAGGACCTGGGTTTTGCCCGCACTGGATGAGAATACCGGCCTGCGCGTGGATTTTATTTTCTCCTG
>CAZIRO010000275.1:0-2092 GCA_964541595.1 uncultured Acidobacteriota bacterium | reverse complement strand
TCGGGGAACGCGAATGCAGTCTGCAACGACGGTTTCAGAAGATCATTGAGGAGACGCCCTCCCCCGGTATTGACGACAGCCTGCGGGAACAACTGTTTACCGCCGCACGCCGGATCGCACGGGCTATCGGATACATCAGTGCGGGAACCGTCGAGTTCCTCGTCGACGATCAGGGGGGATTCTATTTCCTGGAGATGAACACACGTTTGCAGGTGGAACACCCGATTACGGAGTGGGTGACCGGCCTCGATCTTGTGCGTCTGCAGATCGAAATCGCCGATGGTGCGCGGTTGACCCTGTCGCCGGACGGGCCGGAACGGCGGGGACACGCCATTGAAGCCCGGCTTTATGCCGAGGATCCGGAACGGGAGTTCCTTCCGAGTACGGGCTGGATCCGGGAACTGCACTGGCCGCACATGCCGGGCGTACGGATCGATACTGGCATCGCGGTCGATCAGGAAATTCTGCCGTATTATGACCCCTTGCTTGCAAAGATCATCGCCTGGGGTATGGACCGTGAACAGGCACGGCGCCGTCTTGTTGCGGCGTTACGGGAGACCGTTGTACTCGGTGTGCAGACGAATCAAATGTTTCTCATCGATTTACTCGAAAGTCCGACCTTTTGCGAGGGTCGAACGTACACGCACACCGTGGAGAGCGAATGGTTGCCCCAATGGGCACCGTCTCCCCTGTCCGATACGTTCTGGATTACCGCCGCACTCGCACTGTTTCATCCCACTGCTGCGGAAACGGTTACGACCCCGGACCGGCAGGCAGCTGCAGACCGCGATCCCTATTCCCCCTGGAAACGGCTGGGACGCTGGCGCCTCTTCAATACATCCGAACGGGAGGCGGAATGATCCGAATACGCTGCCGCCGTGCCCGTACAGGTTCCGTTACTTTCCCGCTCGTCCCCGGCCATCGTCATATCTTTTTTGCAGTAATGGTGGTCGCAGTGATCTCCCAGGATACCTCCGGGAAAAACCTGCGGGCAACGTACACATTTGCAAGGGTATGGGGGGTGATCACGGACGTACGCAGACGGCCACCGACACAGGCGAGAAACGGGATCAACTGGTCGGCCAGGTAGCGGTCCACGCAGGCGTCCGCGCGCCATTCTGCCAGCAGGGCGGCAACGGCTGTCTCGGCGACTTTTTCTGCCGGTACACCACGGCGACCGAGGGCCGCACTGCCGAAACGCAACGTACGGCCGTCCGCATCCGTCCAGGTCAGCCAGAGTGTAATCCCCGCACCGGTCGACACGGTGTCTGCATATTCCGCACGGATGTCCACACGGGGAAACTCCTCTGAAAGCAACTGCGATGCACGGGCGGCCATGCGATGCGCCACACGGGCGCGGCGCAGATCCCGGGACGCATGTGCGACACCCTCCACAATCCGGACCTGCCGCCCGCCGGTGGTATCCAGCACGAGCGGCACCGGATCCCGCAGGCCGCGACTGCGGACACGGAGCGTGATGTGGCCTTCGCCACGCGGATAGTACCCGCGGCGATGTGTCGTCCACATGAGATCCGCCCATCGCTCCAGATAAAACAGTGTGACGTTGCGAAAATAATCGACCGGGATGCTCCAGGGGACATCCGTGCCTCCGGTCACGGTCCAGGTCGTGTCCAGACCGCTCAGGACGGCCGGAAGCAGGATGGCCTGCAGTACCAGCGTCACGGATCCGGCCGTACCGATATCGATCTCATACATACCGGACCGCAACCGGCGGGGACGAAACCGCAGTGAGCGGGATCCCGGTGTTGCCCCGTGAACTTCTGCATCGGCAAACTGTGCGGCTGTAAGAACGGCATGCAAATGCTGCGGCCGCAGCCCGGGATTCGGTCGGTTTTCCCGGATGTGATGAATGACAAATGGACGTCCGGTATATACACTGAATCCGAGTGCCTGCCGCAAAATGCTGCCACCCCCTTCGGCCTCCCGGCCATCGAGTTCGACCCATGCGCTCGCACGCATGTAACCTCTCCCTGCATACACGCTCTGAAATACGTCAGAACGCGCCGTGATCTTATTTTACCTGAAATCGGGACAGGCCATGGGACACCGTGGGTGCCCATGCGGCCATGCG
>CAZIRO010000274.1:0-2115 GCA_964541595.1 uncultured Acidobacteriota bacterium | reverse complement strand
CGCTGAATCAGGTGCTCGAACGGGAGTTCGACGCCCGCATGCACCGCACCCGCTGGCGCCCGCTGCCTACCGGTCGGCTCTCCGTCGAACTGGCATCCGTACTCGGTATCGGGTTCACGATCACGGGAGCTGCCCTGCTGTGGATATACGTGGGGGTATGGTCCTGTGCACTCGCCGTTGCCGCGTGGGTGCTGTACGTTGGAGTCTACACCCCGTTGAAACGGTTCACCTGGTGGTGCAACGTGCCGGGTGCCATTGCCGGAGCGCTGCCACCGATGATCGGGACCGCCGCTGTGCGCGGCGCACCGGACGGAGTGGGGGGTGTACTGTTCGCCATTCTCTTCTTCTGGCAATGGCCCCATTTGCTGAGCATTGCCTGGTTGTTTCAGGACGAGATGGTCCACGCCGGATTCGCGCCGCTGCCGGGGTTTCCCGATCGCCCGCGCACGATCGCTCGCTACATCGCCGCATCCGGCCTGTTGATGATCATCGTGGCGTTTCTGCCCGTATGGTCGGGCATTGCAAACGGCGTGTATTTCATCGTGTGGATCGCAAACAGCGTCTGGTTCGGAATGGGGGTCTTTCGATTCTGGCGGCGACCCGACCGTTCCCGATGTCGGGTGCTGTTCCTTCTATCGCTGGTCTACCTTGCCATCGTGTGCGCGGCGTTGATGGTCGATCGCTGGGTCCCCTGATACGAATGCACCCCGTGTAGAACGCGGACGGCGCCGGTGCGTGCATGCATCCAGCGTATCCGATGCCTCCGTCCTGGCTCGATTCCGGAGCGTTCCGGTACAGCCCGGTCCGCTTTACCAGGGTTCGCCGTCTTCTTCAACTTCCACAGTGTCCAGGCCGGCTTCACGAATGGTATCGAAAAACTCATACAGCCCGTAAGCAAGTTGACGCGCGCGGTTGCTCGCCGGATCGGTTTCACCCGGATCGAGTTCTATCGCGCGCTCCAGATCGCGTGCAGCTGCCTCCGCCTGCCCAAGGGCGATGAAACACTCTCCCCGGTTGACCAGCGCCGCCGTGTCTTCGGGATTCAATTGCAGGGCCACGGAGAGTACCGGAATCGCTTCTTCGTGGCGTTCCATCCGGGTCAGTACCGCACCCAATGCGGACCAGTACTCGGCCCGGTCCGGATACAGACCGACCAGCCCCTGAAACAGAGTGCGCGCTTCGTCCAGCCGATCTTCCCGGTACAGCGCCGCGGCCAACTGTTCAATGTGCGTGACATCTCAGGTCTCAGGTCTCAGGTCCCAGGTGTCAGGTTCAGGTATCGGGTATTCCGGTGGCAGGTATTTGCGACGGGAGACGGAAGACAGGGGACGGGGCATCGCATGGGCGGGGGATAGCGCATGACCGCATGGGGACCCACGGTGTCCCATGGCCTGTCCCGATTGCAGTCTGAGATCAGGACAGGCGATGGGACACGGAACGGTCCATGTCGACAGCGGCCCAACCGATGATCGATCTCGGGCGTCTGGATCGTATCCTGAACATCGTGCGCACGCCGCATCTCGCCTCACCGCTGCTCTGGGACGTGATCAGTATCACGACGTATCTGACTTTCAGTACGATCTACCTCTTCCTGCCGCTGATCCCCGATCTGGCCGTTTTGCGAGAGCGCGTGGGTCCCCGCCGACGGTGGTTTTATGGACTGCTCTCGTTTGGTTGGAACTGAGATCCGATCATAAATTCCGGAAATGCTGAAGGGACAACGATCTGTGGAATTTACGGATTTCCGCTACAGATGAGGAAATCGTGGAATTATGATCGGATCTCAGCTGGAAAGGTTGACAACATCTGATGGATGATGCAGATTTTACGGAATTCCATGGTATTTTTGGGATTGGAGGGAGGCGTATCGGGCCCGTGGCGCCGTCCTGCCCCCCGTGAGGACGGCGGGACGCACGTGCGGGCGCGGGAAGCGCTGGCTTCTTCTGATATACCGAACCCCCGGGCTTGCGGCGGCCCGCCGGGGGGATGTGGCTCGATGTCTGCGCACACTACGGGCCGCCCGCGGGTCGGCAGCGGGGTGACCGCACCCGGCGCGGAAGGTCTTTCCCATCCCTGCGGGCGCGTGCCCGGAGGGACCGATGCGTCGGGTCCGGG
>CAZIRO010000273.1:0-2152 GCA_964541595.1 uncultured Acidobacteriota bacterium | reverse complement strand
AAGACGGAGTCGCGAGCCATGCACCCAACTTGACTTTTAACATAACATCTCAGGTCTCAGGTCCCAGGTCTCAGGTGGCTGGTGGCAACGCATCTTGGATGACGAGTTATCGCGGGGTCCATTGGGACACACCGTGGGTGCCCATTCGGCCATGCGATGTCCCCATCCCGGAGATGCCGGTTTTCTGAGACCCGACCCCTGGCACCTGAGACCTGCCACCTGGGACCTGGGACCTGACCCCCGACCCCCGGGACCGGAGACCGGTGGCCACCGGCACACCGGTGGACCCGGTGCATCCCCTGTCATTGCCTGTCCCGGTCTCAGGGGGATCCCGTTGATTCCACGAGGACAGGGAATTATCCTCTGATGAAATGGCTACCGGAATTTCGATGCCGCATACCGTTCAGCGGTCCCGGAAGGGAGATGTATCGGCATGCGTATCCTGCTGACCGGCGCGACCGGATATCTGGGAAATGCGGTATTGCGCGCGTTGCTCGACCGGGGTGACACGGTCATTGCGCTTGTGCGTGACCCACAACGGCTGTTCGTGACGGGCCCAACGGACCGGTTGCGGGTCGTGCGCGGAGATTTGCTGGATCCGCATAGTTATCGAACGTATCTGGATGCGGTCGATGCCGTCATCCACATCGCGGCACTCGTGAAGGTCTGGGTCCGTGATCTCACCCTGTTCGAGCGGGTCAACGTCGAGGCGACCGAACGTATCATTCGACTGGCGCAGGAACACGGCGTGGCGAAGATTCTGTATACGTCCTCGTTTATCGCGCTCGGACCGTCGCCGTCCGATCATCCGCTCGATGAGTCTGCCACACCGCGTCCGCCGTTTTATAATGCATACCACCGCACGAAGGCCCTGGCGCTCCAGCGCGTTCGTATGTTGAAAGCAGAAGGGGCGCCCGTGATCGTTCTCTTTCCGGGCGTGATCTACGGTCCCGGTGTACGCACAGCGGGGAATTTTGTCGCCGGGATGCTGCACGACTTCCTCACCGGTCGACTGCCGGGGTATATCGGCCACGGGCATCAACGGTGGTGTTTCGCATGGATCGACGATGTCGTGCGGGGTTTTTTACAGGCGCTGGATCGTGCGGAACCCGGGGCGGAATACATCCTCGGTGGAGAAAATCGCAGTCTCCGGGAGTTGTTCCAGGAAGCCGCTGCTGTTGCTCAGCGGCGACCGCCGCGGTTTTCCATTCCCGGTCCCATCGTGCAGGCCATTGCCGGCATGCAGTTCGTATGGGACCGTTTGCGCGGTCGTGAGCCGCGTGCCAAACCGGATGCCGTACGGATTCTGCTGCATGACTGGATGTTCTCCAGCGATCGGGCGCAACGTGAACTCGGGTACACCATCACGCCGTTTACCACTGGAATTCGCGCAACCGTGCACTGGCTGATCGGAGAGACCGGGACCGTATCTCCATCAGACGTGCGGCTGCAGGATTGACGGGAATATACGGACCGTTTTCATTCCGGCATTGATCGCGATCGGAAAAGCCGAATGGCCTCGCGATACGCAGCAATCCGGTCCGGAATCGGACCGCGCATGATGTCCGAAACGACGGCCACGAGATGGACCCCTGTGGTCAGCACCGTCGGCAGGCGATCCAGTTGAATTCCCCCGATCGCAACCACAGGTTTGTCCGCCGTGGGGACCAGTTCGCGGAGTTGCTGTACACCGACCGGAACGTAATCCGGTTTCGTCTGCGTCGGATATACCGGTCCGAACGCCACATAGTCGACCGGTTCCTCCGTCTGTGCACGTCGGAACTGGTCCGGATCGTGCGTGGATCGCCCGATGAGCATGTCTTCACCGATCAGCTGACGCGTCATGTGGGGAGGCAGATCGTCCTGGCCGATATGGACCCCGTCCGCCCCGACGGCCATGGCGATGTGGACCCGGTCGTTGACAAAAAACCATACGCCGTGTTCACGACAGAGACGCGCACAGGACACAGCCTGTTCGTAAAACGCACGGTCGGACAATTGTTTGTCCCGCATCTGGATGAGTTCAGCGCCTCCGGCAATGGCTTCACGAACGATTTCGATGTGCGACTTTCCCGCATAGCCGGGGTCCGTGATGACATAGAGATGGGGACCCTGACGCACCCAGACACGCCAGCGTTCCCGGCGTCGCATG
>CAZIRO010000272.1:0-2153 GCA_964541595.1 uncultured Acidobacteriota bacterium | reverse complement strand
GGATCGGTTTCACTCTTTGAGACGCCGAACGGCGTACGCGGCCCCGCGCACGGGGAACGTGTTTGGGAAACCATGGCCGCAGTGACCGTCCTTCCACGTGCATCTCTTCTAACGGCATGTCGCGCAGGAAGGGCGATGGCCGTCTGGACCACCCCCGCCGACTTGCGGCCCAGGAGAGGAATACCTCCGCACGTGCGCGTGTGATCGCCACGAAAAAGACCCGGCGCTCTTCCCGCTGTTCCGGTTCCGTTCGCGAGAGGAAGTGGGGAAACAGTCCATCTTCCACGCCGGGGATAAACACGTGGTCAAACTCCAGTCCCTTCGCGCTGTGAACTGTCATGATATACACCGCTCGCTGTCCGTCTTCCGGTAACAGGTCTTCGGGCTGTTGCAGACTGAGTTGTTCGGCAAGTCCTTCCCATTCCCGGACCTCTCGAACGACGTGCAACAATTCTCTCCACCGTTCTTCATAACTCGCCCGACGCGCGGGGTCCCGTACCCATTGCTCCCGCAGAAACGCAATGAGTTTTTGTAACCACTCCTGTGGAGTCACCGCATCGCGCAGGTGGATCCACTGCGACATTTCCTCGACGAATAACCGCCACCGTTTGGGCACGGATGCGGGGTTCTCCGCCATCATCTCCTGAAGCACCGTCCACATCGGTCGTGCCCCGGCCTGTCGGCGCATTTCAGCCAGGGATTTGGGACCAATACCGCGCGGGGGCACATTACACACTGCGGATAAGAACGCGTCGACTTCCGGATGCGCACAAAATGCGATGTAATCCAGCACCACCCGAATGGGTGGACTGTCCCACCAGCTGCGCAGTCCGACGACAACATAGGGCAACCGTGCAGCCTGAAACGCGCGTTCCAGTTCCGGCAGCTGGCTCCGTGCACGCACCAGAACGGCGATAGCAGATTCCGGCCGCGCACTGTGTAAACGTCTGATCTGTTGGCAGATCCAGTCGGCCTCTTCGGTTTCATCCGCCGCACCGAAAATCGTCATCCGGCCGCCGTGATCGCGTGCCTGCACCTTATGCGAGATGCGGTCAGGATTCCCGGCAATGAGTTGCATCGCACTGCGGACAATAAAATCCCTCGACCGGTAATTGAACCGCAATGGTATGACCGTCGTATCCGGATAATCCCGCAGCAAAAACCGGAAGTGTTCCGGACAGGCGCCGCGGAAACTGTAAATCGACTGGTCCTGATCGCCGACCACGAAAAACGGATCGGTCGTGTCCCGCAAAAGTCGGAACAGCCGGTACTGCGGCGGGTTCGTATCCTGGAATTCGTCCACCAGAATGGTGTGAAAGTATGCACGATAGTACGCGCAGAGATCCGGGCAGGTTTCCAGCAATCGAATGGTTTCGTGCTGAAGGTCGTTGAAGTCCAGACACCGTGCATTGCGCAACCGGTGCAGGTAATCGTTCCAGACGTTTTGCCATACGGGGTCCAGTGTTTCCGGTGGTGCTGGATGCGCGACACGCAACCGGGAAAATTCCCGGAATGCTCCCGGTACCTGTTTGGGGTCTATGCCACGGGCCTGCAATGCCTCATTGTAAACACGCCGTTGCTGGTACTCATCCGCGATGATGAAATCCTGCGGAATCCCGATCCGGTGCCCATGACGCCGCAACAGGCGCACACAGAATCGATGGAACGTCGAAATCCACAGGTGTTCCCGTTCCCAGGAAGCGCGCATCGCACCGAGGAGTGTTGTCACCCGTTCACGCATTTCCTGTGCAGCGCGGTTGGTAAACGTCACGGCGAGGAACGCCGCACGCGGTGCATGCCAGACCAGCCAGATCAACCGGCGGGTGAGCACGAGCGTCTTTCCTGAACCGGCACTGGCCAGTACAAGCACCTGCTGCGCCGGTGTGGTCACGGCCTGATGTTGTGCATCATCCAGTCCGTTGATCAACTGCTGTACGAAAGACGACGCCATGGTGTCTGTTCGACAAGATGGTTTCGGATGTTGTATCCATATTCTGGGCGACGGGTGCGTCCGGCAGGGACGACCCATCGAGGGGACGCTATCCGCTGTTGCCGGATAATTCGACGATGACCTTCATCGACGATTCCGGGTGGCAGACCTGACGGAACGCTTCCTGCACCCTGTGGAGCGGATACCGGTGCGTGATCAGCGG
>CAZIRO010000271.1:0-2178 GCA_964541595.1 uncultured Acidobacteriota bacterium | reverse complement strand
CTCCCGGCGAGTGCGCCTTCCCGCAGCGGGGGCGTGTGCCAGACGCCGTCCCGATATACCCAGAGGTTGCCCCGTGTCAGACTGAACGGTCGGCCGAACAGATTCAATAACAGGGCGTCGTCCCACCCGGATCGACGGGCTCTGCGCCAGTGGACGTGGAACCAGAGATAACTGCAGGTCTTCCACGGGGAACGCAGCAGTCCCGGAAACCGGGCCAGAGTCACCCGGATACCGTGCCAGTCCGGGGGTTCCCGTTCCAGCGGGGTGGCATCACTGAACAACCGCACGCGCACGGGTTCGGGGGTTCCGTACACCACGGCCTGAATCCGCAGACGATAGGCCCGTTCCGGGTCCAGACGCGTGAGCGTGCGGCGAACCGCACGGTCGATCCGTTGCGCGGACAGGGGATACCCGAGCGCGTGGGCGGCCGCGCACATCCTGCGCCGATGGTAGGTCCACAGTACCGGCTGGCGCCCCGGACGTACGAGCAACGTCTCGAACAGGCCCTCACCGTATCGCAGTGTCAGGTTCCAAGTCCGTGTTGTGCGCACAGTGTCCTCCATGTGAATACATCCCAGAGAAACCGGGTTTTCTGCCAGGCTTCCCGCCATTCGCGGGCCGGATCGGAATCGATCACGATACCACCGCCGGTTCCGTACCAGCCGCGTGCACCGTGTACCTGAAGTGTACGGATGACGACGTTCAGTACGGCTTCCCGCCAGGGAAAGACAATACCGATACACCCGCAGTATACACCCCGTTCGGCTTTTTCACACCGTGCGAGCAGTTCCATGGCCTTGACTTTTGGGGCGCCGGTCACCGACCCCGGGGGAAACGTCGCCCGCAGGAGCGCAATCATATCCACGTCCGGCCGTACTTCCGCCGTGACGATCGAGATCATCTGAAACACCGTCGGATAGGCTTCCACCCGAAACAGTTCGGGTACACGCACGGTGCCGATCCGGGCGATCCGTCCGAAATCGTTGCGCATCAGATCGACGATCATCACGTTCTCCGCACGGTCTTTCCGACTCGTTTTCAGTTCGATCCGGAGCTGTTCGTCCTCATCGGGGGACGCCCCGCGCGGGCGAGTTCCCTTCATCGGCGCGGTCAGGATCTGCCCGTCTTCCCAGCGAAAGAACAGTTCCGGGGAACAGGACAGTACCGCACGATCCGCATCGATCTGCAGATACGCGCCATACGCGGTGGGTTGTTGTCGCCGGAGATAGCCATAAACGTGCCAGGGTGAATCTGCGAGTGTGACTTCCACACCGAACGTGTAGTTCGCCTGGAAGATATCCCCGGCAGCGATCCGTTCACGTAACCAGGTGACATCCGCGATGTATGTCTCACGGTCGACCGTGGCACCGGAGAACCGCACGCCGGCGCCCACCGGGGGGAGAGGGAAGGGCACGCGTTCTATCGGAATACGCCGACCGTCTGCTCGGATCTCCCAGATGGTGTTGCGTTCGGCCATCCAGATACGGTCGTAAAACGCCATCCACAGATCCGGAAACCCGAACGGTGCCGGATGCACGACGGGTACCGATTCGAAATGACGGCGCAGCGGGTATCCGAAGTATCCGATACCGATATACCGGTCCTGGTATTTCCGATATGTGGACAGATCGGTGGCAACGGCAACGGGATCGATACCCCAGAACGACCGTGCCCGGTTCAGATGCGGTTGTTGACCATCCAGCCAGACGAAACCCTCAGGTGGTTGCCAGGTGCGAATGGTTCCCGCTCCCCATGGTGTTCGGTTCCGGCTGTCCGTATGCGGTACTATGCATGCGCCCGCAGCCAGATCCGCAGGAGTGCATGCACGCCGTCGATCACCAGCAGCCCCCCGAGTGCACTGATCGCCAGTCGCCATTCCGGGCTGTTCCAGAACGTGTATTCCGGTCCCGGACCAATCCAGACAGAAATGTCCCACAGGTGGGTCCAGGGCATCCCGGCCATCGTCAGGCCGATCTCGATCTGTAACAATGCGATCAATACGGACCGCAACCGCTTCGATGCCCGCCGTTCCATGGATGCCCGCCGGGGGAGAACATGCATGGTTTCGACTGCAATCGGGACAGGCCATGGAACACCGTGGGTCCCCATGCGGTCATGTGCTATCCCCCGCCCATGCGATGCCCCGTCCGCTGTCTTCCGTCTCCCGTCCCGGATACC
>CAZIRO010000270.1:0-2192 GCA_964541595.1 uncultured Acidobacteriota bacterium | reverse complement strand
CCTCCGAGCCGCGAATTTCAACGAGTACGGCATCCCGCAGGTCAGTGATCTCCCGTTCGATATCGTCCGGGCGGCAGAAGTAGATTTGACGACCACGTGGGTGCTCCCCGATGTTGCGGTAGATCCCTGCGTCCAGATTCGCCCACAGGCCGTTGGCGCGTAACGCACGGATACTGTTGCGCACGTCTTCCGGAGCGAGACCGAAATCACACGATCCGGTGCGCGTCGATAAAGCGTACATGCCACCGATCGTGTGCCGAGAGATGAAAAACAGACTCTTCCGCATCGATCCGATTTTGGAATTGATATCCCGCAGATCCCCGAGGCGTTTGACGTAATCGACACCGAGCGTACCACCGTCCCAGCCATGGTATTTCCGATTCGGATTCGTAACCGGATCGTAGTATTCGTTCGGCAGGATACCGTCGGTCTCCGGATCGTAGATCAACCGGGGTTGCGGCGGAAGGCTGGATTCCACCTCATAATCGTAGTGAATGTGCGGGCCGTATTCGTGGATCAGGGACTCCTCTTCCAGGGCGGCGCGCATGGCCTGAATCACCTTGGGCCAGGCGCCCGTGCGTGATTGTTGTGCGGCCCATTCGGCGGCAAACAGCTGCGTGGCCGTCCAGAAATGGGTCCAGCGGGCGCCGTATTTTTCGGCGATGCGGTTGAGTACGCGCGGTTTTTCGACCATCTGGATGCGGTACTCTTCGGGATCCATGAAGTTGTTCTGATTCCCCAGGCAGGCGAGTGCGCCATAATCTCCCGTACGGGGCCCGCCGTCCAGTGTCTCACAGTCGCAGGTGAGCACGTAAAAAATCCGTCCTGGTCGATGATCCGGCACGGCGATGGTGGTTTCCAGCCGATCGACCCGCCGACCGGCCTGGCGGAGTTCCACGGCCAGCGGCCAGGGACGATCGAGATTGACTTCATGCGGACGATGCGCTGTCACGGTTCCGACGATGTGTACACACTGTCCGGGTTCGAGACGCATCCGTACCGGGTGGTGCCATTCCACCGTTAATCCGTATCCGAACGGTTCGATCGCGTGTACCGTCACGTCCGACCAGGGACGACGGTCGCGGTTTTCGACGACGACTTCCAGGGACGCCTGTTCCCCCAGACCAATACTCGTCGGGACCTGCAACCAGCGCAGGAACAGGTGCGGTTCCCCGCGGGAACGGCGCAGGAGGCGGCGCCAGTTCGGCGGTATCAGAAAATCCTGCCAGCGCATGCCACCCCGCGCGTCGATATACTCCCGTTTCCATGCCACCAGACCGCGTTTAATTCGGCGCAGCAGTTCGCCCCAACTGTCCGGAATGCACCATTCGGCCAGACGACGCGCACGGCTCCTGTAATACACGAGTTGCAACGGGCGACGTACCGGAACAGCCCGTCCCCGTTCGACGGCCACGAGTTTGAATTCCCCCTCCAGCAGACGGTCTCCGTCCGTTTCGCTGATCACTTCACAGGCAAATGTGGCGGACGTCCGTCCGATCGCGATCACCCGTGCATGCGCCCGCAGGGTTTCTCCGGGGCGACACGGTCGGACCCATGTCCACGTGTGCCGGACACCCGTCCATGACTGATGGATCGGCCGGTCCGGCGGTTCCAGCAACATCATGCAGGCGGTCGATGTCGCGGATGTCAGCAACGTCCATTCGGAAGCGATCCCTTCGTCCAGACGGATCCCGTGCGGGTCGCGCATGAGCAACAGATCCAGATACGCCGTGCTGAACCGTACGGTGATCGCATCGCCGACGGACAGGTGGTCTGGATCCCGACGCACGAGATGGACGATCTGCGGCGCCGGAATGATCAGGTCCCGATGAATTCGGTTCATGGTGCAGGTCCGTACGTGTGTGTGCACATCAGCGTGAACTCGCTGATGCGGGTGTTCCCGGATGGACGGGAAATATTTTCCGCGAACGACCGATACGATGCAAGAACAGATGAAACTGGGATCGGGACAGGCAATGGGGCAGGGAAACCGCCGGATCCACCGGTGTGCCGATGGCCACCGGTCTCGGGTCTCAGGTCCCGGGTCTCAGGTCCCAGGTGTCAGGTCTCGGGTCTCAGGTATTCAGGTGTCAGGTATCCAGAAATGCCGACAAGAACGGTTCGTCGACATCCCCGGGGTCCGCCCGGTAGCATCTCACCATGCTCTCTCACTGGCCCATCCACTGCTGCCA
>CAZIRO010000269.1:0-2214 GCA_964541595.1 uncultured Acidobacteriota bacterium | reverse complement strand
ACAGGCAATGGGACATGAGAACCACCGGATCCACAGGTGTGCCGGTGGCCACCGGTCTCAGGTCCCAGGTGTCGGGTGTCGGGTCCCAGGTGTCAGGCCTCGGGTCTCAGGGGGATAGAAGTCCCATGGGACGTGGATATGGCGTGGTCGCACCGGGAACTACGGTGTATCATTTCCGGTCCCGGTCTTACTGGCGGCCCGAAGTGCGATTCTGGTCATGGCGGCTGAAATCCGTTAGCATGAAATTTTCCATCCGATAACCACCGCGGGAGGCGGCATGCACGTCGATCCGATCCGTCTGGAAGTGTTCCGACACGTATTGAGTTCCGTTGCGGAAGAGATGGGTGGTGTCCTCGGCCGCAGTGCGTATTCGGCCAATATTAAGGAACGGAAAGACTTCTCCTGTGCCGTATTCCTCGCCGACGGACGGTTGATCGCGCAGGCAGACCATATACCCATCCACCTGGGTGCGATGCCCCTGTCTGTCCAGGCTGCGATCGATCATTTTCCGGACCCTGCACCCGGTGATGTCGTCATACTCAACGACCCGTATCACGGCGGGTCGCACCTTCCGGATGTGACCATGATTGTTCCCGTGTTTATCGACGACGAACTGACGTTCTTTGTCGCCAACCGTGCACACCAGTCCGACATCGGTGGCATGAGTCCCGGTTCGATGCCACTGGCACGGGAGATCTTCCAGGAGGGATTGATCATTCCGCCGATTCTGCTATACCGGCGCGGAGAGCGTAACGATGCCGTCTGGCAGATGATTCTCGCCAACGTGCGCACACCGGAGGAACGCGAGGGCGATCTGCTCGCACAGATCCACGCGTGTCAGGTGGGCGCCACCCGGTTACAGGAGATCGTACGGCGATACGGAAAGTCCGAGGTTCTGCGATACTGTGCAGCCCTGCTGACGTACAGCGAGACGATCATGCGCCGAGCGATCGCGGAGATTCCGAACGGCACGTATACCTTCGCGGACGCTCTGGATGATGACGGCATCACCGACACGCCGATCACCATTCGTGTCACCGTCACCGTTCGGGATGCCGACGTCACAGTGGACTTCACCGGATCGGACGCACAATGCGCAGGTAGCGTAAATGCCGTATATGCGGTGACGATATCCGCCGTACGGTACTGTTTTCGCTGTCTCATCGAAACGGACGTGCCCACAAATGACGGGTTGTTCCGGCCGATTCAGGTGATCACGCCGGAAGGAACGGTGGTCAACGCGCGGTATCCAGCGCCGGTATCCGCCGGCAACGTGGAAACGTCGCAACGCATCGTGGACGTTGTCTTCGGCGCACTCGCGCAGGCGCTGCCGGACCGTATTCCGGCAGCGTCGTCCGGGACGATGAACAATCTCACGTTCGGGGGTGTGTGGAACGGTCA
Organism: uncultured Acidobacteriota bacterium; assembly: GCA_964541595.1. Taxonomy (GTDB): domain Bacteria; phylum Acidobacteriota; class HRBIN11; order HRBIN11; family HRBIN11; genus CAZIRO01. The sequence continues at coordinate 813 of CAZIRO010000269.1, read as the reverse complement.
GCCGTTCGGGTACTATGAGACCATCGGGGGCGGGGCGGGTGCCGGCCCGCGTGGGGACGGCGAAAGCGCGATCCATACGCATATGACGAATACGATGAACACCCCGATCGAGGCACTGGAGCAACAGTATCCGATTCGGGTCCTGGAGTATGCCATCTGGAAGAACTCCGGCGGCCGGGGGCGGCACCGTGGTGGCGACGGAATCGTACGCGCTATTCAGTTTCTGGCACCGGCACAGGTGGGATTGATCTCGGACCGGCGGCGGACCCGACCGTACGGATTACAGGGGGGTGCGGCCGGACAATCGGGACGGAATCTCTGGATCCGTGCGGATGGCACGACCGTATCCCTGCCAGGAAAGTTTCAAATCCATGTGCAACCCGGTGACATCGTGCGGATCGAGACTCCCGGCGGAGGCGGGTGGGGGACACCGCCCGATCCGTCATGAGCAGAAGGACGTTTGCTGCGATGAAACGCTATCGGGAGTTTCATACCGGCTTTTTATGGGACGCACTGGGGTTCGCGCTGTTCGGGGGATTTGCACTTGCCGTGGTCATGGCTCTGCAGATCGGAAACCGGTGGGTCCTGCCGCCGGGATGGTTGACGTGGATTCAGGTCCACGGTCACGTGCAGTTGTTCGGCTGGGCGGGTGCGATGATTATGGGGGTCAGTCTATACTTTCTACCCCGGTTTGTTGCCGTGCCGATTCCGCGTCCGTCGCGGGTCTCCGTCATTCGCTGGACGCTGCTATTGGGACTGGCGGTGGAAACGGTTGTCCGGTGGATTTCCGCAACGTGGAACCACCGATCGGAT
>CAZIRO010000268.1:0-2301 GCA_964541595.1 uncultured Acidobacteriota bacterium | reverse complement strand
CGCATCCGGAAGTCAGTATCCGGGCACTGTTCCTGCCGGTATGGTATGAGGGATACGACCGGCCGCAGTTCATCTGGCAATCGAGTTCCGGAGAACAGACTTCCGAACCGAAATTCAGTCTCGTTCCCCTGATATTCGGCACATTGAAGGGGACCGTATATGCACTGATCTTTGCCATTCCGCTGAGTCTGTTCGGTGCACTGTACATGGGACAGTTCCTGCACCCGGACGTGCGGAACGGGATCAAACCGATCATCGAACTGATGGCGGGATTGCCGAGCGTCGTGCTCGGGTTCATCGGCGGGTTATGGCTGGCGCCACAGGTGGAACGGTGGTTCCCCGCCGTGCTCGTCGTTCATCCCGTCGTTCTCGTTGCCGCACTGACCGGACCGCTGATCTGGAAGGGGTGGCCCATGCGCCCCCGCAACCGTGCCCGTGAGGATCTGCTGCGGTTGATCGTACTCGGTGGCTGGATCGTGTGCTGCAGCACGATACCCTTCCTGTTCAACGATGCCATCGAACGCGGACTCTTCGGTGGAGACTTCCGAACGTGGTTTGCGGACCATTTCGGATGGCAGTACGAGCAACGGAACGCCATCGTCGTGGGGATGGTCATGGGATATGCGGTCATCCCGGTGATCTTCTCGATCGCGGAAGAATCGATCCACGCCGTGCCCCGGACGTGGATCGCCGGTGCTCTGGCCCTGGGCGCGACGCCCTGGCAGACACTGCGGTCGATCGTGATTCCTGCGTCGTTATCGGGGATCGTCTCCGCCGTGATGGTCGGTTTCGGCCGTGCGGTCGGAGAGACGATGATCGTCCTTATGGCCACCGGAAACACGCCGGTACTGGACTGGTCACCGTTCAGTGGATTTCGAACGCTTTCGGCGAATCTGGCCGTGGAACTCCCGGAAGCACCGGTTGGTGAAACGCACTATCGTATTCTGTTTCTGTCCGCACTCCTGCTGTTTGTGATCACGATCCTGATCAATACCGCCGCGGAATTGCTCCGCGAGCGGATTCGTCGCCAGTATTATCGCAAGTAACCGACCCCCCGGATCGGGTCAGGCAATGGGACAGGAGATGCACCGGATGAGCAGATGGACCGGACAGACAATCCGGACAGGAAGCCCCACCGCCCGCCGGATCCCGAAATGGCAGGCGGAAATGACACCGTTGATCTGGCTGTGCGGTGCCAGCCTGGCACTGGCGCTCCTGATGACGTTCGGAATGGTCGCGCTCATTCTCGTGAAGGGGCTTTCGCTCTTCTGGCAGAAACCCATCGTGCAGATCGATACCGTCGACGGGCAAACCTGGCTGGGGGAAATCTGGCGTACGGAAACGTTTGTGGACGCGACGACCGGCCGGCATGTCCGCCGTTTGCTCTTGCATCACGGCAACCGGGACCTCCTCGGAAACGCCTTTCACTGGATCCGAACAGACCACATTCGCCGCCGGCACCGGCCGTATCAGGCCGTACGCATCGAGCGACGGGCCTGGGGACCCGCGTTCGGTTTTATTCGACGGGTCCGCACCGGTCAGACCGTATTGCTGGAACCCGTCGATGTCGGGGACCCTGCCTGGCAGACACTGCTGACCGAAATCCGCCGGGACCGCAACGTGCTGGAAGATATCGAGTCCGAAATCGACGCCGTCAATCACCGAATGGATGCACTACGTCGTGCTGTTCTGAAAGTGGAATACACCCATCCGCCTGATATGGAAGCCCGGCTGCGTGACCTGCACCGTCAGATGGCTGCCTGGCAACGCGTATACGAGGTCCTTGCCAGTCGCCGTAAAGAGGTCCAGCAACGGCTACAGCAGTACGTCATCGATGTGGACACGGCGGACGGGCAAACCCTGGTCATCCGTATTGCCGATATCGAACGCGTGGTTCCGGCCAATCGGATGAATTTCCGGGACCGTGTATGGCTCTACCTGATGCGGTACTGGGAACTGCTCACTGCCGATCCGCGCGAGGCCAATACGGAGGGCGGGATCTTTCCGGCGATCTTCGGGACCATCAGTATGGTGCTCATCATGACCCTGTTTGTCGTTCCCCTCGGTGTGGTCACGGCACTGTATTTACGTGAATACGCGCGCCAGAGGTGGTTGACCCGGATCGTGCGCATTACCGTGAACAATCTGGCTGCCGTGCCTTCGATCGTGTACGGCGTGTTCGGGATGGGATTTTTCATCTACACGGTGGGTGCGGCAATCGACCGATGGTGGTATCCGCACCTGCAACCGACACCGGTGTTCGGTACGGGGGGACTGCTCTGGGCGAGCCTGACCCTGGCG
>CAZIRO010000267.1:0-2330 GCA_964541595.1 uncultured Acidobacteriota bacterium | reverse complement strand
CGGAATGATGCCCCGGACCGGAGCGGCGTGCGGACGCAGATCACGAATGTGCATGAGACGCCACCCCGTTTCCGTCGGTACCGGAAAGGCCACACATACTCGACCACGGGCGTCACCGACGACGATCGAGGTCCGGCCGATGAGATACTGCAACGCCGTGATCACCGCCGGCGCGTCCGGGTGCATGGCCGTTGCGCCCATGTATGTGACCGTTTCGGGGTCGGACATGTCCAACACGTGAATGCGGCCGTTCCGGTCTCCGATGTAAACATACCGGTCGGTCACCGTCAGCGCGGTGGGCGATGCATCGGCCGGTATCGGCAGTGCCGTGATCCGTGGTTCCCATCCGCGCTCGAGCAGTCCGTCGGTTTCCACCGCGGCGAGCAACCAGACCCGACCCCGTCGGGTGCGGACGACGATGCGATTGTCTGGAGCCTCCGCGCCGCCGCTGATCGCGATGTCCACAATCCGGTCGTCCGGATCGAGCGGAACGTCAAACGTCCAGATGGTGTGTACTTCGATCGTCTGCAGGTATCGACGGTTGTTCCGAAACGCCCAGTGCCATTCCGGCCGCAGCACGACCACGCGGTGATCCCCCGTGGCGATCGCCATTCTCCGGGCAAACGGGTCGACGTTGCCAGCGACGATTTGCACCGAACCGAAGGGTTCCGAATCGGATGACGATTCCTCTGGAGATCGTATGGTTCCCTGCAAGAAGGGTGCCATTCCGGGCCACCGGTACGCGATCCAGCGAATCGGGGAGGCGGATGTGATATGCACCAGCGTTTCGCCGTATTCGTCCGGTAGCCACACCCGGGATACGCCCGATGGGCCGGACGCCACCGTGACCACCGGGTGCAGAACGTCCACGCGCGGTGACCGGAACAGCGGGGCACTCTCCACGAGCAGAACGACGGCGATACTGAGAATCGCAAGAATGACGAACAGACCCCCCGTGCGGATCACCAGGTTGGCGATGCGATCCGTCACCTGGCGACGGATCCGCGGATCCCGAAACCGTTGCCACACCGTTCGGTTCATGATCCGGTCAGGATTTTCTTGCGCTCTCGTTGTGCAAACTTTTCGGGCAGTGGGATATACCCGGATTTAATGACAGTGGCCTGGCCCTGGCGACTGAGTGCGAACAGCAGGAACTCCCGTACCAGGGGATCCAGCGGGCGGTTCGGGGGTTTGTTGATATAAATCTGGAGTGTGCGCGCGAGCGGATAACGCCCGCTTAAAGCGTTTTCCGGCGTTGCGGCCACGCACTTTGCGCCCGGTTTACGGGCCAGCGGTACGGCGCGCACGCTCGCTGTTCTGTAGCCGATCCCGCTGTATCCGATGCCGTACCGATCCGTGGCCACGGACTGCACCACGGTGCTGGATCCCGGGAGTTCTTTCACCTCCGATCGGTAGTCCCCCCGGCAGAGTGCGTGTTCCTTGAAATAGCCGTACGTGCCGGATGCCGCGTTCCGCCCGTACAGCCGGATGGGTTGATTCGCCCAGGGCCCCGTCAGTCCGAGATCGCCCCAGCGCCGGATGGGTCGGGGATACCCGCAACGCCGGGTGGACGAAAAAATGGCATCCACCTGGGGAATCGTCAGACAGCGGATCGGATTGTCTTTATTCACATACACGGCCAGTGCATCAATGGCGACGACCACGGCGGTGGGTTTGTAGCCGTACTTCTTTTCGAACGCGTCGATTTCCGAAACTTTCATCTTGCGAGACATCGGCCCCAGTTGCGCGGTGCCGCTGATGAGTGCCGGGGGCGCCGTGCTGCTGCCCTTGCCCTCGATCTGGATCCGGACGTTCGGATAGTGTTGTTTGAACCCTTCGGCAAGCAGTGCCATGAGGTTGTTCATCGTGTCGGATCCGATGGCGTTCAGATTGCCGGAGATCCCCCCGACGGGCCGATATTCCGGAAGGGATGGATCCAGCAGTGACAGTTGCGCGCCGGCAATGCCGACACCGAGGCCCAGAATCGTCCAGATGCACCATATCCACCTGCGATAGTTGTTCATCGTGACCTCCTGGAATGCGCACGCATTGGTGAACGCGATACCGTATTCCGAAGAACCGGCGATGTCCGACTTTGTTCAGGTTTACGTTCATTGTGTTAATTGTGTGTTAACGTGGGGGTGGTGAGACAAAAAGTAACAAATGGTGTGATATTTACCACGGATGCACGGAGCGTACGAAGGCACGGAACAAAAGAACAACAGATATCCCGCACGGGGAATATGGCAGTGGACCACTGCCCGGGATGTGCACGCACCATCTTTCCTCCCACCCCCTCTCGTTTTTTCTCCGCTTCAATTTGCACCGCC
>CAZIRO010000266.1:0-2353 GCA_964541595.1 uncultured Acidobacteriota bacterium | reverse complement strand
ATAGCGCATGACCGCATGCGGACCCACGGTGTCCCATGGCCTGTCCCGATTTCAGCATATCCGCTGCGGCAGAGTCAAATGGATCCCCATCTGGGATCGGGATGGGAAATGGGACATCGGATGGACCGGTCGACACCGTGGTCAGTTCCCAGGTGTCCGGGATCGGGGAATGCCATGCGGCGTGGAATCGATATCCCGCTGCCGGCATGGACGTTCCGTATCCCATTTCCTGTTCCGACTTCAGGACGCGTGGTCGTCCGAGCCGGTGCCCGGAATTCCCCGGATGCGGGGACATGACCGGGATGCACAGAAAGGGTGTGCTTTTTGCAGTGCATCGTGTATGATCAGCGGACGGATGTAAAAAGAAGAGAAGGGAGAGCCGGTCGGGGGAAGGATTCCCCCGACCGGCCGGAAGGGGATTGACTGGGGGGTTATGGGTAAAATTTCAGATTTAACGGATGATCAATCGTCATCGTCGTCATCATCGTCATCATCATCGTCACCGGGACCGGAGTCATCACACGAATTTTTCCTCTCCACCTTTTTGGCCCACCAGACACCGTCCGGCGTGGGGTTGCGTCCCTTGACCTCAACGATGAGACCGACCGCCAGGTCGTCCGGCGTCATATCCTCAAACCGGGTGTTCTCGTCCCAGAAGAACGTCACGCCCTGCACCTGGAACGTCTGTGCGGCAAAGTCCACCGCTTCGATCTCCCCGCAGACCTCGATCTCGTCTTCTTCCTCTCCAGGTCCGCAACTGTCCTCTCGCTCCACCTTCTGTGCCCACCAGACACCGTCCGGCGTGGGGTTGCGTCCCTTGACCTCAACGATGAGACCGACCGCCAGGTCGTCCGGCGTCATATCCTCAAACCGGGTGTTCTCGTCCCAGAAGAACGTCACGCCCTGCACCTGGAACGTCTGTGCGGCAAAGTCCACCGCTTCGATCTCCCCGCAGACCTCGATCTCCTGACTGCTGTCATCGGAGCTACGACCCTGAGGCTCGCGCAGGCGGATTTTCCGTGCCAGCACCTGATTTGGACCGGTGACGCTGCCTTTCACCTCCAGCGCGTCGCCGGGCTGGAGATCCTGAGCACCCTGTAAATGAATCCATTTTGTCCCGGAATCCCAGGTGATGGTGTAGAGTGATCCCATCACGCGCAGGGTAAAGGCGTCCGTCTGGACCGTATCCACGGTTCCCATTAAATCCGCTTTGTTGTTATGAATGTGTGCTTTCTCCACGAGGTGCCCGCGATCGCTCTGGATCGCCACTTGGATGCGCACGGTCCCATCGCTGTCAATCTGCATCTGCATTTGTGCCTGATATCCCCGGGTGTGTTTGAACACGAGCGTCCAGTTCCCACGGGACAATCCCTGTAACGTGAACGCACCGTTATTCGTAATCGTCGCCGTTGCGCCGGCTGCCGGTGCAGAAACTGTACCCGCAGGGACGACCGATTGGCCTTCCGGTGTGATCCACTGCACGACCTGTCCCTGAACGACTACGGCTCCTGCCGCTGTTCCGGACTCTGGCGTTGTCGGCAGTGTCGGCGCACTCCCCTTGCCGCATCCGGCCGTAAAAGCCAGCACCAGTATCAGGGCTGCCCATGGGGACAGGACGGCACCGATCCGGTAACCGTTCCATTGCACGCGCATCGTCTGACCTCCTCAGTTCTCCGTATGAAAGAGTTTTCCGTATCTGCAGGTTCCCGGTTCCGGGGGCGGCACACCGGGAACCCGAAGTGCACGGCCAGGCATTTGTTATGCAAACTTCGTGCCACGATGGCACCCCGGACAAACGCGTGATCCCAGCGCTGCACCCTTGTCCCCGCTCCCGTCTTCTCCATCCGCAGTGTGTATAATTTACTCACATATGTATGGAATATGCACACATTGGGGACACCGTTTGCGGGGAGTGTAAGGGGGAATGTAACCTGTTGGTGGGCCGCCGGATCCGATCTGTTGCACCGCGTTTAATGTGGCGGACTCGAGGACATACTCGAGTCCAGCATCAGCATGGTTCGTACGGAGGCACGTCATGGCATGCAACATCGGAACAACGGAACGGATCATTCGCGTGCTCATCGGTATTGCATTGCTCGCATGGGCAATTTTTGGACTCTCCGGCACAGCGCAATGGGTTGTCGGCATTGTCGGTCTGGTTCCGCTCGTTACGGGTGTCGTACGGTTTTGTCCATTGTGGTCCCTGCTGGGCATCAATACCTGTAAGGCGAAGCATGCGCCCCCGACCTCGTGAGGACCTGTTGGCACAGACGGACCGACGCAGCGGCGATCGAACCCTGCGCAGAACGGCGTCATCCGGTGGGGTTCACGGGTACAGCCAGATCGAACGGAC
>CAZIRO010000265.1:0-2367 GCA_964541595.1 uncultured Acidobacteriota bacterium | reverse complement strand
GTCTCAGACACGGCCGCGCCTCCGGATTCACTCTTCCGCAGTCAGCAGGTCAATGGTCACCATTGTGGCCAGCCAGAATGCGGACAGCGTCAGGCCAACGGCCGTCAGGATCAGGGTTTTCGGGATCAGCGGGATGTCCAGCCAGCTCAGGAAAGGCGTGATCCAGTCAGCCCAGGTTTGATAGAGCACCCCCTGCAATTCCGGCCACCAGTGCAGAAACAGGCCGATCATGCCGACCAGCAGGATCCCGTATATTGCCGTTGTCCAGCGCGTTCCGTGATGCGGCAGGATCGATTCTACATCCGGCAGATCCGTATCGGCAAACAGACGGGCTTTCCACCAGATCACGGTCGGGTCCGGCAGAGCAACGGGTTCCGGTGTCGTTTCGGCGAACGCCCGGATCCGGTGGATCCAGCGGACGGTATCTGCACAGTAAGAACAGCCGTTGACGTGCGCGCGCAGCGCGGAAGACCACCGGCCGCTGTGGACGGCGGCGATCACGTCCGATTCACGGGGACACGCAGACTGCTGAAACCACCGCATAATGTCACCTCATGCCAGCGCCGATTGTACTTTTTTCCGGGCACGGAACAACAATACGCGTACACTCTTCTCCTGGAGTCCGAGTGCCTGCGCGATCTCCCGGTGCGACCAGCCCTCCACATAGGCCAGCCACAACAGTGTCCGTTCTTTCACAGACAGTTGTTGCAAACATTTTTCCAGGTCCCGGCGGGTGACCCCCGCATGTTCACGTTTTGCCGTAATCCGGTGGCGCAGCCGTTCCCATAATCGCCGCACCCGTTTCTGTTTCCGCCACTCATCATACACCAGGCGAATGGCCGTTTGAAAGAGGTACACCCGCAATGCACGGGGTTCCATGGCCGGCGGTCGGCGTTGCAGCATCCGGATAAATGTCTCCTGCAGGATGTCATTGGCCAGATCGGGGTCACCGGTCATCCGTAACACGTATCGCCAGATCGCGGGTCCGTGGGTGTGGTACAGCATTTCAAACTGCTCCTGCGTCCAGTCCGGGGAAGCCACGTCCGCGTTCGTCGATGCGGCCATGTACGTTTGCTCCCGAATCGTGAGAGACATCATGGACGTACCGTACGTGGTGACGCATGTGGGATTCATTCCGAACGTTCGGTCGATTGAGAGGACAACGGCGATGCATGCACCGATGATGCACCGGACGGCTGGTCACTCTGGCGGTATATCCTGTACGTGGTCCAGGCGGCGAATAAGTACCCAATACCAATCGCAAGAAAAATAATAACCATGAATGAAATATCCGGATCTCCTTCAATGTATGCGAATACGATCATGCCCAGCCCGATCAACGTGAAGATCACACCGTTGCGAATGTACGCGATCAAACGGTCCTGCAGGGTTTTTCGACGGGGTGCAAAGAGTTCGATGAATTCCCGGCCCTCCGGCGTTCGCAGGAATTCGATGAACTCCCGGGCTTGCGCATAACGGTCGAGCAACCGGTTGAAGATCTCTTTACGGGTTTCGATTTCCTCATGCCGTTTCCGGTAGAGGTAGAGCAGCAACAGGGCGAACGCGAACAGGGTCACGAGAAAGAACACGATCGGGACGGCGAAACTCGTGATGCCGATCCACCATTCCATGGGCACACCTCGTTGAAGTTCGTTGGTGTTCATCGTGAAACGTCGGGCGAACCCGAAACGTTAACTGCAGGTCCTGTCGGACGTATCGGACCTATCCGACAGCGCGGGCGATGGTAATGAGCGTACGCAGGAGGTCGGGCAACCGGTCCAGGGGCCACTGCGTGGCCGCATCGGAACGGGCCTGTTCCGGACGGTCGTGGATCTCCATGAACAGGCCGTCCACACCGACGGCGACGGCCGCCCGGGCCAGATCGGGAATGAACGCACGCAGCCCTCCGGACCGATCCCCCCTGCCGCCCGGTTGTTGCAGGCTGTGAGTGGCGTCGTATACCGTCACCACACCGGCACGTCGCAATCGGGCGATATTCCGGAAGTCGACCACCAGATCGTGGTACCCGAAACAGGTGCCCCGTTCGGTGACCATGACGTGGTCATTACCCGTGGAGTACACTTTTTCCACGGCGTGGAGCATCCCGTCCACGGACATAAATTGGCCCTTTTTCAGATTGACAATCCGGCCGGTCCGTGCGGCCGCAACGATGAGATCGGTTTGCCGGCAGAGGAACGCGGGAATCTGGAGAATGTCCGCCACTTCGGCCACCCGTTCCGCCTGCCAGGACTCGTGGATATCGGTCAGCACGGGCACGCCGACGCGACGTTTCACTTCTGCCAGAATCTCCAGCCCCCGGTCCAGTCCGGGCCCCCGGAACGAACGGATGGACGTCCGGTTCGCCTT
>CAZIRO010000264.1:0-2378 GCA_964541595.1 uncultured Acidobacteriota bacterium | reverse complement strand
GTCCAGAATAGTCCGGACCCGTTGCCCGAGGGCGTGCGGTTCCTGGGCAATCCGCCGCAGGATATCGCCGGTGGCAATACGCGTGAGACCGAATGCCTCGCTGAGCCGGTGGGTCTGCGTGCCCTTTCCCGCGCCGGGTAGTCCCAGAAGAATGAGGTATAACTGCATGGTTCGAACTCCACGTACCTCAGAAGTATCGCCGTCCCCGGACACGTCCGCGTTTGAGTAACCCCTCATAGTGCCGCATCGTGAGTTGCGCCTCGATCTGCTGAAGCGTGTCCAGTGCCACGCCGATGACGATGAGCAGAGAGGTCCCGCCGAAATAAAACGGAACGCCCAGACCGTTTTTCAAAAAGTCCGGCATGAAGTTGTCGAAAAAGACACCGATCGCGCCCGGCAGGTGATGCAACCGGATGCCGGCGATCAGAATTTCCGGCAAGATCGCGATCACCACGAGATAAATGGCACCGACAAAAGTCAGCCGGGAGAGGACAGTATCGATGTACTCGGCGGTACGTTTCCCCGGTCGAATCCCCGGAATGAATGCGCCGTACTTCCGGATGTCGTCCGCGACGTTTTCCGGGTTGAAGATCACCGCCGTATAAAAATACTGGAAGAACACGATACTGACGGCATAGATCAGCGTGTACAGGGGTTCTCCGAACTGCAGCGCATTGATGACGCCCTGCAGGAACTCATTTTGCGGGGCAAACATTGCCAGTGTCTGGGGAAACGCCACGATCGAAACCGCAAAGATAATCGGGATAACACCTCCGGGATTCAGTTTCAACGGCAGGTGTGTCGAAACGCTGCTGTAAATCCGGCGTCCCACCACGCGTTTGGGATACTGAATGGGAATCCGGCGCTGTGCCTGTTCAAACCAGATGATGAACGCGACCACTGCGATCATGAACGCACCGAGGAAGATCAGCGAGATCACGTTCAACTGGTCCGTCTGTAACATCTGAACGGTGGCGAGAATGGCACGTGGGAAGTTCACGGCGATGCCGGCGAATATGAGTAACGAAATCCCGTTGCCGACGCCCTTCTCCGTGATCTGTTCCCCGACCCACATGAGGAAGATCGATCCGGCGGTCAGCGTCACAATGGTCAGGAAACGGAACCCCCATCCCGGTGCAAGGACCACACCCGGAATGTTTTCCACGGACAGCGCGATACCGAACGCCTGAATCATACTGAGCAGAACGGTCAGGTAACGGGTGTATTCGGTGATCTTGCGCCGGCCGAGTTCACCCTCTTTCATGAGCTGCTCCAGGCGGGGGACCACAACGGTCAACAGCTGGAGCACGATCGAGGCGGTAATGTACGGCATCACACCCAGTGCAAAGACCGTCATCCGCTCAAAAGCGCCGCCGGTAAACAGATCGATCAGACCGAAGATGGTGCCCTGTTGCTGGCTGAAGAAGTCCTCCAGTGCCTTGGGATCGATCCCCGGGATGGGAACCACGGCACCCAGACGATAGATGGCCAGAAAGATCAGCGTATAGAACACCCGTTTTCGAAGATCCGGTACCCGGAAAATCGTCCAGAAACGTGCGAGTTGTTCCATCATGAGGACAGCACCTCCACCCGGCCGCCGGCCTGCGTGATCTTTTCGACCGCCGATCGGCTGAACCGGTGCGCCTGAACGGTCAGCGGTTTGGTCAATGCACCCCGTCCGAGGATTTTGATGCCGTCGTAACGGCCCTTGACCAGACCCGCAGTTCGCAGGACCTCCGGTGTCACCACGGTACCGGCTTCGAAACGGCGGTCGAGTTCATCCACATTGACAATTGCCCACTCCTTTTTGAAGGGATTCGTGAATCCCCGTTTGGGGAGACGACGGTGCAGGGGCATCTGTCCCCCTTCAAATCCGACATACATATGATATCCGGACCGGGATTTCTGTCCCTTATGGCCGCGCCCGGAAGTTTTACCGCGTCCGGAACCGGGTCCCCGACCGACGCGTTTCCGCGGCCGTTTTGCCCCCGGTGCCGGTCGGAGTTCATGCAGACCGATCATGACGGCTTCTCCTGGGCGGGTTCTTCCGCAGATATCGGATGGACTTCAACGAGGTGTTGCACCTTCCGAACCATTCCGGCGATCGTGGGCGTCCAGGGTAACACCCGGGCGTATCCCGGACGTCCCAGGCCGAGGCTTTTCAGGATCACCCGATGTTTTCTGGGACGTCCAACGCCGCTGCGTACCTGAACGATACGGACCCACTGGACTTCCGCCATGGTTTACTCCTCGGCAACGGCTTCCTGGGAGGGGGGTTCCGGTTCGGGAGGAGCAGCCTCCGGTGGGGTCTCCTCTTCGGATACGCCGGCAGGCGTGGTAGCCTCCCGCACCGTATCCGTTTCGGGTTCGGACGGCAG
>CAZIRO010000263.1:0-2394 GCA_964541595.1 uncultured Acidobacteriota bacterium | reverse complement strand
GGGCGACCTCGCTGTCCAGGAACAGACTCGTGTATGCATATCCCTTGTTGTCGAATTCCGTGTGCAGCGGACCCAGACCGACTTCCACCTGCGCGGCAACTACGGCGTCAAACTTCAGGATCGGCACGCCGTACGGATCACGACCCTCAAAGTTCTTGTTGCGAATCGCCTGTTTGATCTTCTCGAAGTCGTACACGGTCACGTGCGGATCGAGTTTACCACTGACCACGATGTAGTTCCCATCGGGACTGACGTCCACTCCGTGCGGGCTCTTCGGTTCGCCCACGAAATACAGCAGCCCTTCCTTGACGGCCACGTCCAGCGGGATCACCTTCATGCCGCGGACGACTTTGAATTTGCCGGCTTTGACGAGTTGTTCCGCTTTCTTCCAGTTGATGATGTGCAGATAGTCCATATCCCGTTCGGAAGCCCCGGCTTCAAACGGCGGATTGCCCTTTTCGACACCGCCCTTGGCCATCTCGACGTTAAACGAGTTGAGAAATACCCATCCGTAACTCACCCGTTTGCCCGCATCCGAAAGGTCCTGCCAGTACGGCGGCAGTTCGATCGCCCAGGACTGTTCCGGAACGATGCGACCGCGTTTCCGATCGAACTTCCAGAACGTGATCATGCCGCGATATTTCTTTTCATACTCGTCCAGCGGCGCGAAACCACCACCGAGCGGAACGGCGTACTGACCGGGTTCGATGACGTACTCCGTGTTCGGTGTCACTTTTGTGCCGCCATGGTCGTTCACGTAGAGCGGATTTTTCACGATCTGTTTCGTTTCAAAGTCGCGCAGATCGATCACCGCAATCCGGGCGTTCGCTTTATCGTTGATGAACAACCACTGCCCGTCATAGTCGCCCTTGGTTTCCGAAAGTGCGGGATGGTGCGTGTCCGCCCAGGTGAGTTTCCTGCCGTTCACGTAAATGCCGTTGAACGGGGAGTTGTCGTGGTTGCTCCATACGCTTTCCTTGACGCCGTAGCCGTACCCCTGCCACGGTTCCGGAGTGAATACACCGATGACTTTGAGCAGTCGCATGGACGGAATGCCGATGACGAGCAACTGTCCGCTATGGCCCCCGGAAGTGAACATGAGATATTCATCATAGCGACCGGTAGGGACATACGTTTTCAATGCTGCAACGATATCGTCCGGCGTGAGTTGGCGCGCCTTTGCGACCTGCATCGCTTCGGCGGGCAGCCCTTCTGCCGGTGTACCGCGTACGCGTGTGCCCATCAGGGCCCAGAGGCCGGCAGCGAGGCCGAGAATGACCAGAAGAGTCGTGAGGGATCGCAGGTATGACCGATGCATCATAGCCCTCCTCAAAGACGGTTGGTCATTAGTAAGATCGTGTGGGATCCGTACGGTGTCTTTGCGCTGGATCAAATAGATCCCGGGTCTCGGGTCCCAGGTGCTGGGGATCGGAGGCGCAGGGACAGACAAACGGGTTTACCCGGTCACGATGGCAACGTGGCTCCCCGCTACGGCGACCGGCGGGCACCGCAGTGCCTTTGCGAATGCCCGAGATCGGGACAGGCCATGGGACACGGCGTGTCCCTATGGACTCCGCGATGTATCGTCAACGCAGGATGCGCGGACCCCTGACACCCGGGACCCGGGACCTGAGACCTGAGATCCGAGACCTGAGACCTAACAACCGCACCATCCGTCCATCCGGTGCATCCCCTGTCCCATGGCCTGTCCCGATCTCAGGTTCCCTCTGCACTTGACAAGTGAAAAAGTGGTGAATAAAATAGAGAGTGAAAAAACGGAGAAACATCGGAGGCGTCGTGATGCTCCGGGAACTGCGCATTCGCCATTTCGGTCCCTTCGCCGATGTCGAATGGGAACTGCACCCCGGCTGGACGGTGCTCACCGGTGAGACCGGCGCCGGAAAGTCCCTCCTGGTGGAGGCCATCCAGTGCCTCGCCGGTGAAAAGTTGCAGAGTCGATGGATCGCCGTGGACCATCCGTGGAGCGAGGTCGAAGGAGTCTTCGATCTGCCGGACCATCCGGAACTGCATCGGCGGTTGACGGATCTCGGTATCCTGGACGATACGGATGGGAACAGTCTCATTGTGCGGCGTCGGCTATATGCGGACGGGCGGCAGAAAGTATGGATCCAGGGACGCCGCGCATCCCTGCGGACATTACGTGCGGTCATGCGGACGCTCGTCGATATTCTGGACCAGTGGAGTATTGCCACGGTATTGACCGAAACGCAACAGCGTGCCTGGCTGGACGGGTTTGCCGGTCTGGATGGTCACCTGGTGGAACTGCAGCAGACGGCCCGGCGGTTGCGTCGGTTGCTGCGCAAGCGCAGGGAAGCGGGAGACGTCCGGGTGCTGGAACATCATCTTCAGCGGATGCGGCACGAATGGAAAGAA
>CAZIRO010000262.1:0-2409 GCA_964541595.1 uncultured Acidobacteriota bacterium | reverse complement strand
CGTCAGAGCCCTGCGGGGTGATCGGTAGCTGACGGCGCGCGCGCTTCCTCGCACATGGAACCGGTCTCCGAGGAGATGGGCGAAATCGATATACGGTCCTGGCAGCGTCAGCCGGGCATGGATACCTCCCCGGAAGATCCAGGGATTGTAGGCATACATCTGGAGGAACCCCTCGTCGATTTGCACCCCTCCGTCCAGGTGACCCGCAGCCGCATGCATCTGAAATACACCGTGCACCCGGGACAGTCCGAGAAATAGCGGAATGCCATCATGCCGCAGATAAAATGCCAGACCGGTGATCACAATCCGTTCGAGATGGATCCGCACGGGGCCGACCCCGGCTCGGCCACGAATGGAAATCTGTGGCCAGTTCGCGCGCGCGTGTACATCATAATACACGTGGATCCGGGCGTTGCGGAAATGGATGCTGCGGATGACCAGATGACGCCGAATGATCGGCCGGAACCAGAAGTCCAGTACGATCTCCGGAATGCGGGCGAAAATCTGCCGTCCACGCGGCCCCTCCGTATACCAGGCGACGTCCCGGAAGATCAGACGCGGCGGGAAGAACGACACGTGCACGCGTCCGATCGTGACGTCCTGCTGTAATTGCGTCCACAGCAGTTGTTCCGCAGAAATGCGCATCCACTCGCTCAACCAGAACCGGACCCACAGATATCCCCCGATACTGAGAAGTACGAGTACCAGCGCGGAAATACGGAGTACCCGGATCCACCAGCGTGACGTCCGTCGGGTCACACACCCCCCATTGCAGCGATGATGTTCGGATTGACAAACCACGGAGACACGGAGCGCACAGGGAACAGCCCCGTTTTCTATTTCTCCGTGCCCCAGTGATAATGTTCAGGTCCAAAATCTGATATCTTTACCCCGCCGCGCGTTCCGGAGATACCATCGGGCGTCCAATGCTGTAATAATAAAACCCCATACGGGCCATGCGTTCGGGATCGTACATGTTGCGACCGTCAAAGATGATCGGCTGGCGCATCCGCTGCCGCAGACGGTCAAAGTCGACCTGGCGAAACTCCCGCCACTCGGTGGCAATGGCAAGTGCGTCCACATCCTGCGCGGCCTCATACGCATTCGTGCAATACACCACCGTGTCCCCAAGTACCGTACGCGCACGGGGAACGGCGACCGGATCATAGACCTGCACGGTGGCACCCGCGTCGAGCAGCCGTTGCACGAGTTCCACCGCCCGGGATTCCCGCAGGTCATCGGTGTCCGGTTTGAACGACAGTCCCCACACGCCGATCGCCTTCCCGTCCAGTCCGTTTAACACATGGTCCATACGGTGGACAAACCGTTCCACACGGACCCGATTGATTCGATGCGCCGCGACGAACAGTCCGTCGTCCACCCGATAGCGACGTGCGGTATGAATGAGTGACTGCACATCTTTCGGAAAACAGGATCCGCCATACCCCAGACCCGCACGCAGAAAATGCGGTCCGATACGGTGATCCAGCCCGATACCCCGGGCCACCATTTCGATGTCGGCCTGGGTGGCTTCACAGAGATCGGCAATGGCGTTGATGAACGAGATCTTCAGGGCCAGGAATGCATTCGATGCGTATTTGATGATTTCGGCTGTCTGTACATCCGTTACCAGAATCGGACGCCCGAGCGGCGCGTACAGTTCCATTACGGCCATGGCGACCTGCCGGGATGGGGCCCCGATGACGATACGGTCGGGGTTCAACATATCCTGAATCGCTGAACCCTCGCGCAGGAATTCGGGATTCGAGACCACATCGAACGGCACCGGCTGCGGCTGATGCGCAGCGATAATCTGCCGGACCAGATCGCCCGTACCGACCGGAGCGGTGCTTTTATTCACGATGATCTTGTACTCCTTCATATGTTGTCCGATCGCGCGGGCGGCGGATTTGACCTGGCTGAGATCGGTGTCCCCGTCACTGTCTGCCGGTGTGCCGACCGCAATGAAGATCACCCGTGCAAAGTCGACCATTTCGTCTACGCGCGTGGTGAACCGCAGACGGCGGTCGCGCATGTTGCGGGTGACCATTTCCTGTAAACCGGGCTCATAAAAGGGCATCTCACCCTGCTGCAGCATGCGGATGCGGGATTCGTCGCGGTCGTGACACACGACGTCATTCCCCAGATCGGCAAACACCGCCGCCGTGACCAGTCCCACATAACCCGCTCCGATGACCCCGATCTGCATGTGTGTCCTCCGTCCGAATCGGACAGTGCAGGCACGGCACTGCCGTGCCCCTTTCTGTCCATCCCATTCTCCGGCACATTTCCGCCGGATCCTGAAATCGGGACAGGCGATGGGACACCGTGGGTCCCCATGCGGTCATGCGCTATCCCCGGCCCATGGGATGCCCCGTCTCCTGTCCTCCGTTCCGGATACCTGACACC
>CAZIRO010000261.1:0-2415 GCA_964541595.1 uncultured Acidobacteriota bacterium | reverse complement strand
CTCTGTGGACCCCGTGTCTCCGTGGTGCAATGATCCTGCGCATATCGCGGGGGCCTACCGGGGCACGCCGTGTCTCATTGCCTGTCCCCGAGTTCAGGAAACACGGGACTTCACAATCCATGCAGCCACCCGGTATAATGAGGAACGTCACCGAGCGGGATGTACGGCCGATTCCGCAGAGGAACGTCCACCGCAATCCCTGCAATTCGGAGAAGAAATCATGCATGCGCCTCTCTGGCAGGTCGATCCGGAGATCGCCGGGTGGATGCAACAGGAACTCGATCGGCAGCGCGGGACGATCGAACTCATCGCGTCGGAAAACTTCACCACACGCGCGGTCCTGGACGCCATGGGGTCCGTACTGACGAATAAGTACGCGGAAGGATACCCCGGTCGACGGTATTATGGCGGATGCACGTTCTACGATCGGGTGGAGCAACTCGCCATCGATCGGGCGTGTCAACTGTTCGGTGCGGAACACGCGAACGTACAACCGCACTCCGGAACACAGGCAAATATGGCCGTATACTTCGCCATGCTGGAACCGGGCGATACCATCCTGGGGATGCGACTGGATCACGGTGGCCATCTGAGCCACGGTCATCCACTGAACTATTCCGGGAAATACTTTCGTGTGGTCACGTACGGTGTGCATCCGGATACGGAAATGATCGATTACGACGAGGTCGCACGCCTGGCCGAAACGCATCGGCCGAAACTGATCCTTGCCGGGTTCAGTGCATATTCCCGGAAACTCGATTTTGCCCGGTTCGCCGAAATTGCCCAATCTGTCGGCGCCTATCTTCTGGCCGATATTGCCCATGTCGCCGGGCTGGTGGTGGCCGGACTGTATCCGGACCCGGTGCCGCACTGCGATTTTGTGACGACCACGACCCACAAGACATTGCGCGGTCCCCGCGGCGGCCTGATCCTGTGTCGGGAGACTTACCGCCAGCCGATTGATAAAGCCGTGTTCCCCGGCGTGCAGGGTGGGCCCCTGATGCACATCATCGCCGCAAAGGCCGTGTGCTTTCAGCAGGCGATGACGGAAGATTTCCGTGCCTACCAGGCGCAGATCGTCCGCAATGCCCGGGCGCTGGCAGCGCAACTCGTGGAAGAGGGACTGCGTATCGTTTCCGGTGGCACGGACAACCATCTGATGCTTGTGGATCTGCGTCCGATCGGGATGACCGGCAAGGAAGCACAAAACGTGCTGGAGGAAGTCGGCATTACGGTCAACAAGAACGCTGTACCGTTTGATCCGAAACCGCCGATGATCACCTCCGGCATCCGGCTGGGTACACCGGCGGTGACCACCCGGGGAATGAAAGAACCGGAAATGCGGTTGATCGGTCACTGGATCGCGGAAGTGTTGCGCCACCCGGAGGATCCGGCGGTCAAGGAAGCGGCGCGTCGAGTCGTACGCGATCTGACCGAGCGGTTTCCGCTGTATCCCGGTGTCGTGTACATGCCGGAATCCCCTGAGGCAACGGGATGAAGTTTGGTGCACGCGTGTCCCAGGCGTATCTGGTGGTATTGTGGAACTGGCGGTGGATTGCGGTTTACTGGATCGGTATCATCGTCCTGGGAACCCTCGCGTTTACGCCCATCGCCCGCAGTCTGGACCGCTATTTTCAGCATCGCGCTGCCGCAGCGGCACTCTATCCGGGACCGCGCGCGCAGTACTTCTTTGAATGGTTGCGTGAAACGTCGGCGACCCCGGTATTTTCCACGTTCGGGATCCTGCTCGTCATCACGATCGGGTTGATCTGGGTCCTGCATCTCATTCTCAGTACCGGATGGCTCCACTTCTGCCTATCGAATGGCTTCGGTTACTTTCGGGTCACGGAGGGAATCCGCAGGGGCAGTGTTTACGTGCGTCATCAGTTGATCGCGATTCCCCTCTGGCTCATCCTGTGGGGGTTGTTTCTCATTCCACCCGTGGCCGGACTGCGGCTGTGGATCCGATACGCACGGTCCCATCACCTGGACGCCTGGCTGTCCACGTCGTATTGGGGTATTCTCCTCGGCAGTATCGCGGCAGTACTTCTCGCCGGACTGCACTGGGACCTGACGCGCATCAGTGCGTTTGAAGCCCGTCCCTTCTGGGCGGCGCTGCGCGGGTTGCGGCGGATGTTGACCCGGCCCGTGGCCACACTCGCCGTATGGATATTCTATACCGGTCTGTCGGTGGGGATCGTCTGGGCACTCGCGCAGGGACATCGCTGGTGGATGGCACACGCCGAGTGGAGTGCCGCGTCCTGGGGATGGATAACGTATCTCGTGGGGATCTGGGTCCGCATCTGGAACCGGCTGGCCTATTACAATCACCTGTGCGGAGTGCACACCATACCTGTGGCGCGCCCGGAGGGACTCGAACCCCCAACCTTGTGATCCGTAGTCACACGCTCTATC
>CAZIRO010000260.1:0-2504 GCA_964541595.1 uncultured Acidobacteriota bacterium | reverse complement strand
ATTGTGGAACACACGGGCATCAACCCCAATAAGGCCGCCCATGTGGGTCATTTTCGCAGCGCAATTCTCGGAGACACCCTGGCGCGTGCGCTGCGTTTCCTCGGTGAAACCGTTGAGGTGCAGAATTATATCGATGATACGGGTGTGCAGGTGGCGGACGTCGTTGTCGGGTTTTACTTCATGGAGGGTCGCCGGACTCTGGAGGATATTCGACGCGTGCCCGAACCGTTCGATCACTACTGCTGGGACCTGTACGCACGGGTGCAGCAGTGGTATGCCCAAGATCCGACGCGTGAACGTTACCGTGCCCAGGCGTTGCAGGCGCTGGAACATCGGACCGGTCCCCTGGCCGAGATCGGTGAATGGATCAGTACCCGGATCATGCGCGCGCACCTGACCACCATGGCGCGTGTGGGTATCTATTACGATGTGCTTCCCCGGGAGCGGGACATCATCGCGCTGCGGTTCTGGACACACGCGTTTGACCTGTTAAAACAGAGTGGTGCGGCCATACATGTGACCGAGGGTCCGTATGCGGGATGCTGGGTGTTGCCCCTGCGGGGCCGTCCGGAATGGGATCGGCTGGCTGAACCGGATAAGGTTCTCGTACGTTCCAACGGTACGGTCACCTATGTGGCCAAAGATATCGCCTATCAGTTGTGGAAGATCGGTCGGCTGGACCGGGATTTCGGATACGTGCCGTTTTATACCTATCCGAACGGGCACGTCGTATGGTCGACCGTTGCAGACCCCGCCCGGCGGCCCGGTGACCGCACGTTCGGTCACGGCGAGCGCGTATACAACGTCATTGACGTGCGGCAGTCTTACCTGCAGAACATCGTCGTTGAAGCACTGCGGCGCATGGGGTTTGAGGACGCTGCAGCGCAGTCCATTCATTTTGCCTATGAAATGGTTGCACTGAGTCCCACCAGCCTGGCCAAAATGGGATTGGACGTCGATACGGAATCGTCTGCACAGGTCGTGGCCTTTTCCGGACGCAAGGGGATCGGTGTGAAGGCCGATGACCTCATGGATGCGTTGCATCAAACGGCATTGACAGAGGTGCAGACCCGGCATCCGGACCTTGCACCGGAGATGCAGCACCGTATTGCGGAACAGATTGCAGTGGGCGCCGTTCGGTATTACATCCTGCGGTATGCACGAAATACGATGATCGTGTTCGACATCGATGAAGCATTACAACTCGAGGGGGAGACCGGTCCGTATATCCAGTATGCATGGGTTCGAGCGCGAAATATTTTCGTGCAACTGGACGCGTGGCCGGACTGGCTGGCGTATATCGATATGGTGCGACCGGAATCCGTTCCGGATACGTACTGGTCTGAACCGGAGGGGGACGATACCTGGCGTTTGATATATCGATGCAGCCAGTTGCGCGATCGGGTCCGGCACGCGGTCGACAGTCTGGAACTCAATCGGATTGCGGGGTATATTTACCAGCTGTGTCAGGAGTTCCACCGGTACTATTTGAAATATCGGGTCAAACAGGCGCCAGACCCGGTGTATCACTGGTTCCGCGCTGTTGCGGTCGGGAGCGTCGTGCACACGCTGGCACAGGGGTGCACCATTTTGGGGATTCCGCTGCCGGATCGGATGTGATCACAACGGCCATTCCGCTGCCGCACGGTGAATGAAGGGATGTCTGCTGAACGACCGAAAGTGTCCGTCGTCATTCCGTTTTACAATGAGGAACCGAACGTTGTTCCCGTACTGACGGAATTGCTGGATGTTCTGGACGACCTGCGTGCACAACGGGGATGGACGTTTGAGGTGATCTGCGTCGATGACGGCAGCACGGACGAAACGCTGCACCGGTTACTGGCCGTCGTGGAACACCGTCCGGAGGTCCGGGTGCTGCATTTCGGCGTCAATTACGGACAGACCGCGGCGCTATCCGCCGGGTTTCATCATGCGCGCGGTGAGTGGGTCATCACCATGGACGGCGACGGTCAGAACGATCCCCGGGACATTCCCCGTTTGCTGGATCGGCTGGCACACACGGATTTCGATGTGATCAGCGGTTGGCGGAAAGACCGCAAGGACCCGTGGCTCTCGCGCAGGCTGCCGTCATGGCTGGCCAATCGCCTGATCTCCCGAATTACCGGTGTCCGCCTGCGGGATTACGGATGCACATTGAAAGCGTACCGTCGGGAGATCCTGGAGGATTTGCACCTGTACGGAGAAATGCACCGATTTATTCCCGCACTGGCCCGCTGGTTGGGCGCCCGGATTGACGAGATCCCCGTTCAGCATCGTCCGCGACAACGGGGATACTCGAAATACGGCATTTCCCGCACGATTCGCGTGTTACTCGACCTCCTCGTGGTGAAGTTCTTATTGCACTATTCCACACGGCCGATTCATTTCTTCGGATTGTTCGGTGTGTTCATTGCGGTGCTCGGTGTACTGGCGCTCACATGGACCGTGGTGCTGAAGATCATCGATCCCGTGGTGTACCGGATCAATCGCAATCCGCTCCTGTA
>CAZIRO010000259.1:0-2581 GCA_964541595.1 uncultured Acidobacteriota bacterium | reverse complement strand
GCAATGGGACAGGGGTACCACCGGATCCACCGGTGTGCCGGTGGCCACCGGTCTCCGGTCCCGGGTGTCCGGAAATGCTGACTCTGAAGGGTGGGATCATACCGTCGCCGCATCGGGACACTCCGGTGTCCCATTGCCTGTCCTGATCACAGAAAAAGCGACAACACCGTGTTCTATCATCCCCGGTTCCTCCGTATCGTTTTTTCCTATATCGCTTTTTAACGGTCACCTGCTGTTTTCCTGCTCCGGGATCCAGTGTCGATACCACCGTCCCATCCGACGGGCCCAGAACTCTCCGGGCAACCACCGTTGCAATATTCCGGCTACCCGTTCCTGCCATGTCCCGATGACCATGGTACCGGTGCGTCGTTGTTCTATCGCATCGGCGATGCGCCGGGCAACCGTTTCGGGTGTCTGTGCACGTGCCGGTCGTGCGGCTTCCGGGAGTCCCTCCCGGCGGTGAAACCCGGTCTGCACGAATCCCGGGATCACGAGCAACACACCGATCCCGGTTCCCCGCAGTTCCTCGCCCAGCGCCTGTGCGAAGAAATGCACGAACGCCTTACTGGCGGCGTATGTGGCGAGGTACGGCACCGGTTTGCGGCCGGAGGTGGACCCCACAAACACCCAGAACCCGTATCTGCGGGTCCGCATGGCGGGCAGCAGCGCATGTGTGAAATGCAGGAGTGGCAGAGTATGAATCGCGAGAACCTCCCGGTGAGCCGCCAGGTCCATACGGTGAAACGGTCCGAACCGTGCGACCGCCGCATTTTGCACGACAACATCCGGAATCCCGGAGGATCGCAACCAGGCCAGGCATCGTTCCAGGTCGGTCGGATCGGTCAGATCACCCGCGAATACCGCGTGGTCCGCAGCGGGTGCCTGGCGGCGGCATTCCGTATACACGACAGCCAGTGCCTCGCGATTCCGGGCAATCAGTCGCGTCGCCCAGCCGCGTCGTGCCATTTCCAGCGCCAGGGCGCGACCGATACCGGAACTGGCGCCGGTTATGCATACGATGCGGTGGGCACCGGAATCTGCCATTGTTGCAGGGCCTCCTCGATCACGCGGGGACCTTCTGAAAATGCGTGCAGACAGCCGAGGCGATCGATGACTTCCAGATAGCCGAGGATCATCTTCTTGCGGAGGCCGGCATTTTGCAGCAGTGTATGCGCCACCCGGGCGATCCGTTCCGGTGTGCAGTCGGATTGCAGCAGTTCGGGAACGATGGGTTGACCGGCGAGGAGATTCACCATGCTCGCATACGGCACCCGTACGAGCCGCCGCGCGATCCACCAGTTGATGGGATGCATACGGTAGAGGACCACGGCCGGTGCACGCACGAGGGCAGCCTCCATCACGGCGGTGCCGGATGCAACGAGCAACAGATCAGAGTTCGCCATCCAGTCGTATTTCGTGTGATCGCGAATGCGGTCCATCCGTTCCCGTCCGTGGCGACGGAGAATCGCATCGATCAGCGTGTCCGATACCGTCGGAGCCTGGACGATATACGGATACAGCGGCCAGTCACGTTCGAGTCGCCGGATCGCCTGCAACAGAACAGGTAGATGCCGACGTACCTCCGCCGGCCGGCTTCCGGGCAACAGTCCAATGATCCGGGTGTCCGGGGAAACCTGCAGCCGGTGCACCAACGCTTCCCGCGTCATCTGCACTCGAATGATGTCCATTAAGGGATACCCGATATAGTGCGCATCCACCCCGGCTTCGCGCCAGAGCGATTCCTCAAAGGGAAAGATAACCAGCAGACGATCAACGGCATCGCGGACGGTTCGGGTGCGATCCGGGCGCCAGGCCCATACGGTCGGAGCAACCATCTGAATGACCCGCACACCGCGTCGATGCAGTTCACGGGCCAGCCGCAGGTGAAAATCCTGAAAATCGACGAGCAGGGCAAACGAGGGCCGCCGCTGTTCGGCCGTACGGATCAGCGTGCGAAACGCGCGAAACAGGCGGCGGATATGGGGGAGAACTTCGATCACACCGTGAATTTGCATCGACTTCAGGGAAATCACCGGTTCAACACCGGCTGCCGCCATTTGTGGTCCGCCCATGCCCCAGAAACGAACTTCGTCGCCCCAGCGTGCACGCAGCGCACGTACCATATGCGCCGCATAGAGATCACCGGAAAGTTCACCTGCGCTGACCAGGACATTCATACGACCTTGACCACTTTGCCGCTCTTCAGGCACTTCATGCAGACCTTCACCCGACGGACTTCGTTCCCGATCCGGGCCCGGATCTTGACCAGATTGGGATAAAACCGTCGGATCGTCACATTGTGCGCATGACTGATCCGGTGTCCTTTCAGGGGACCTTTCCCACAGATATCACATCGACGCGCCATGGAACGCCTCCCCACGGGTTTGCCGCTGCATTGCAGTCCAGTACCGGGTCAGCCACGGGTGTGATGGACATCCGGGATCACACGACCATGCAGCGGAGTACGGTCTTTGTGTGTGATGTTCACTGGCGGAGAGGGTGGGATTCGAACCCACGTGCCCCCTCTCGGGGACAACCCGATTTCGAGTCGGGCCCGGTACGTCCGCTTCGGTACCTCTCC
>CAZIRO010000258.1:0-2610 GCA_964541595.1 uncultured Acidobacteriota bacterium | reverse complement strand
GAGTCTGCCTGCTGTGTATTTAATTTTAAGGTGTCCACCGCATTTCGGCAAGACCTTTTCTCTTGGGATCGGGACAGGCAATGGGACAGGGGAACCACCGGATCCACCGGTGTCAGGTGTCGGGTGTCAGGTATCCGGGACGGGAGACCAGTATCCCATGGGCAGGGATAGCGCTTGGCCGAATGGAAACCGTCCCATTTTCCTGACCCCGATCGTGGATACCGCTGTACAGTCCGGGCGGTTCTCCATAGAATGAAGAGACCCGCGCGTGACCTTTTGCCGTACTGCAGGTGCCGTGTTTGAACGGAGTGGATCGAATGGTGATCGCGCCGGAATGGGTGGAGATCCGGCTGATTCGTTTACGTCTGGTGGAACCGTTTACGACCAGTTTCGGCACGACAGACGAACGGGAGATCCTGCTCGTGCGGGTCGGCCAGAACGGCGTCGAGGGCTGGGGCGAGTGTGTGACCGACCGGGCACCGCTCTATAGCCCGGAGAACAATGCCACCGCGCGGACAATTCTGGAATCGTTTCTGATCCCCGCACTGTTTACAGCACCACTGCAGCGGGTGTCTGAATGGCCCCGGCGTGTGGCGTTCGTGAAAGGCCATCCCATGGCCAAGACGGCACTGGAAATGGCCCTGTGGGACCTGTATGGGCGAATGGTCGGCCGCAGTTTACGCGTGCTCTGGCGCGGCTCGAAAGACCGCGTACCGGTCGGCGTGAGTATCGGAATTCAGCGGAATATCCCCGCGTTGCTCGATCGGATCGCATGTTATCTCGATCAGGGGTATCAACGCATCAAGTTGAAAATTCGTCCCGATTGGGATGTCCGGGTACTGGAAGCGGTGCGTCGTCGATTTCCCGACATTGTACTCTCGGTCGATGCAAACAGTGCATACCGCTGGCCGCGCGATGCGGACGTACTGCGGCAGATGGATCACTTCGCGCTGCAGATGATTGAACAACCGTTTCCCGCAGACGATTGGCTGGCCCACGCCCGTTTGCAACGACAGATACGGACACCGATCTGTCTGGACGAGTCCGTGACCGGTCTGGCCACACTACGGCTGGCGCTTGTTCTCCGGGCCGGTCGCATCATCAACATCAAACCGGGCCGCGTCGGCGGGTATACCATCGCCCGGCGGATGCA
Source organism: uncultured Acidobacteriota bacterium (assembly GCA_964541595.1). Classification (GTDB taxonomy): domain Bacteria; phylum Acidobacteriota; class HRBIN11; order HRBIN11; family HRBIN11; genus CAZIRO01. The sequence continues at coordinate 1,457 of CAZIRO010000258.1, read as the reverse complement.
CGCCATCTGTCGGCAACGGCGCGTTCCGGTCTGGTGCGGGGGCATGCTGGAAACGGGTATCGGTCGCGCGGCGAATGTCGCGCTGGCATCGTTGCCGGGATTCGTGTTGCCGAACGATCTTTCTGCCAGCCGGCGGTACTGGCATCAGGACATCATCGAGCCGCCGTTTACGCTTTTGCCCGGCGGATATCTGGCGGTTCCGCAAGCACCGGGACTCGGCGTACACGTTGTGCCGGAACGTATGCACGTGATCTGGTCCCGGACGTATCATTGTTCCGTTTCGGACTGAGTGCGGGGACACCGGTTCCGGAGACGATCGATGGCACGGATCATCGCCATTGCGAACCCCGTAGCAGCACTGGGACGGTGCATGACCCGGTGGGAACGGCTCCTGTTCTGGCTGCGCCGTCAGGGGATGCATCTGGAAACGTGGTGGACGGAGCGTGCAGGACACGCATGTGAACTCGCGCGTGAAGCGATCCGTGCGCGTGTGGAACGCATCCTCGCCGTCGGGGGAGACGGGACGGTGCATGAGGTCATCAACGGGATGGCCGCGTTGTTTCACCGCAGGCAGACCGTTCCCGTTCTCGGGATTGTCCCGCTCGGTCGGGGCAACGATTATGCCCGAACCATGCACATTCCGCATCGACCCCGTGCCATGTTGCGGGTGGCGTTGCAGGCGGACCCCGTATGGGTGGACCTCGGAGAAATCGAGTTCACCGCGACGGACGGCACAACCGCTCGTCGTTATTTTATCAATGTTGCCGGTATCGGGTTTGATGCCGTTGTGGCCGCGCGGATGAACCGTCCGGAGGTGCTCCGATCTGCCTGGCGGTGGTGGGTGTCCTACCTTGCGAGTATCCTCCGTTCGATCACGCAGTTGCAGCATTATCGGGTGCGTGCACAGCTGGCCGGCCGTGTGATCGAGAGTCGTGCGTTCCTGTGGGTGATGGCCCTGGGCCGGTATTTCGGCGGTGGATTGCGTATCGCACCGATGGCAAATGTGCAGGACGGATTGATGGAAATCCTCTGGGGTGAGCGGTTCACGCCGGCACGCGTGGTGCGCATTCTGCCACTGGTTTATATCGGGCGGCATATCGGCCGACCGGGAATTCATCACGCACGTGCTGCGTCCCTGAAACTGGACGCTGACCCGCCGGCGCCGCTGGAAGCCGACGGAGAAGTCATCGGCCATACACCCCTGCACGTTCGCGTATGGACGCGTATTCTCCCGGTGGCGACGGGACCTGGGACCTGAGACCCGAGCCCTGACACCCGACACCCGGTGTCCACCGGGCCATCCGCGCATCCGGCGCATCCCCTGTCCCATTGCCTGTCCCGATCGCGGTTTGTTCCTGAGTTATCATCACTTTTGCGGGAGGAAATGGAAGGGGATTCATCGTTTGTGTAGGCTGAAGGGAGACAAACCAAAAAAAGAGAAAGGAGGAGGAACGATG
>CAZIRO010000257.1:0-2619 GCA_964541595.1 uncultured Acidobacteriota bacterium | reverse complement strand
AGTGTCAGCATCCGTTCCGAACCGCAGACGGTCACCCCGCGACATCCCGGCATGCCGGTCCACGCACCCACCTGACACTGGATTTCTCCGGGTCCCGGTAACCGTGAACCGTACCAGAAAACATCCACCGGCTGATTCGCCGGAACGTCCGTCGGATGGTCTTCAAATCTTCCGCCACTGCGACCCTTGATGTCTCCCACAACCCGGGTGACCGGGCATCCGCCTTCACATTGCTGTCGATACAGGCACCGGATCTCGTCCAGTTCCCACGGCTGCCACTCGATCCCCCTGCGCGCCGGATAGATATCCACGTTCCGCAACAATCCCGTGTTGTGCTCAAACGCAAACACCACCTGCGGGTCCTGCGCCTGTCGATCCAGCAGCGCATCCAGCAACTCCCCGGCCGTCACGTGACAGTACTTGCAACACCTCAACTCCCCATGCTGACCATCCGTCGAGATCTCCACACGCCCGGAACGCAGCATCGTCCAGAAGAACGAATCTGCCGGATAGGCGGCCACGCACCGATGTTCAATCCCGTGGATGGCCCACGTGTCCCGGGGCTGTAAATAGACCTGCAAAGTGTTCCATGCAGCCCGAAAATTCGCGTCATCATAACAGGGACACCCGAATGGAATATTGACCGGACAGTTATACTGCCCGCCACCGGGCAACGGCTCGTTCTGCGACGGTGGGTCGATGTTGACCTGCACCCGGATCGGAAGGTCATTGTTCCGATTCGTGTCGTCCAGATGACGCACTTCATCCAGCGCCTGAATCAACGCAATGTGGGCATTGACCGTGTTATCGCGAATCTCAGATGTCGTGACCGGCGCCTCGTTGTATATCTCCAGCGTCAGATACTGCAGCGGTGCGCTGATTCCGAGACCTGTCCCGATGTTCTGCACGATATCCCGATACCGGGTCGCCAGGCGTTTGTATTCGTTCACGATCCAGTCGCGCTCACTTTGTGGCATACTGTTCCACTGGCGGATCCAGAGTAACCCCACGTGCACGCCCTGAATGTTGTTCACCCAGGGCATATACGGATTGACCGCACCGTCACATGTGTTCTGGCCGCCGGTACCCTGATACCGGTGCCCGAGAGTGAACGTGATCTTGACCGGATGCCGTTCATCGTGGACGGTGAATAACTCCCGCACCAGCCACCGCACCCGTCCCCAGTATGTTGTCGGATTGTACGGTTGATTCGCGTCGTCGTTCCACTGATTCAGGTCAAACTTTCCCCGGTTGCTGCCGGTGGTCAACATCCGATAGGGCTGGACGCCACGGGTATCCTTCAGGTCATCGTTGGTGCGACACTGCACGTATTCCGGACAATTGCCCGTGACGTTGAACCACGCATTCACGAACGTTCGGACACCGTACAGTCCGCGCGCTGCCATGGCATACACCATGCGCCGGATGTGTCCCCCATACATGACCGGACAACTCAGATAGTCGTAAATCCCCCAGGACCACACGGGGTCCGGACAGCCGTCCACGGCCGTTTCGTTGACTTTCAGATCAAACGCACGTGTCAGCACCATCGCCGCCTGTCCACGCGTGACCGAAGCGTGCGGACAGAACTGCGTGGCACTGCATCCACTCATGATCCCCCGCGCCCATACATAATGCACCTGTTGGCAGTACGGCGCATCTGAGGAAACGTCCGTAAAATGAACTCCCTGCGGCGTGCTGCAGTCGTAACTCCGTCCGGTCACAGCATCCGTATACTTTTCCGGCACGTTGTCCTCACCGTATTTGAGCGCCCGAGCGATCATCCGGGCCAGTTCATATCGGCGGATGGCCTGTCCCGGACAGAAATTTCCCGCACCGCATCCCGTGTCGATGTCGCGCACGAGCAGGAAGTGTACATACGGACACAGGATGTTTTCCGGCGGAATGTCCGCAAAGAGCGACCGTCCACCTGCGGTGCAGTTATATGCGCCATAACCGGGGATCACTCCCCAGGTGGGTATCGACTTTCCCAGCCATACACTGCGCGTCAGGAATATGGCCGCCTGCCCGCGCGTGAACGTCCCGTCCGGACAGTACTGGTCGCCTCCGCATCCGGCCGTAATGCCGTTGTGCAGCAATGCTTCAATGTCCCGATAGTATGGAACGGTGGTCGCCACATCCGTAAAACTCGCACCCACATGCACCGTCCACGTATGCATCTCTCCGGTCGAAAGCGTCTCGTTGATATTCACATCCCAGTGCAGACTCGGACGACCCCCATCGCTGACCACCTGCAGAATATAGCAGTCTCCCGAACCCGTGCAATCCGTTTCCATCCATGCCGGGATTGTTCCGTAGTTTGCCAAGCCATCGACGACCGTGTATGTTCCGCCCGGTGGCCCGGAAAACGCACGGATCAGCCCATTGGCCGTTGTCGCTGTATTCCCGACGTTGCGCCATGTGCATTCCACCTGAACCGTTTCACCCGGTTCCAGTATACCGTTGAAGTTGCCCGTGGTCGGGTTTCCCGCGTGGATATCGACGGCCACCTTCCGGGGATGCAGGCCCGCTGTGAAGTTGGATAGAGTCCGTATGTCCTGTCCGGCCGGCATCCCCATACCGGTTCCTGTAACCTCCAGCGCAACGTCCATCCGGGTT
>CAZIRO010000256.1:0-2653 GCA_964541595.1 uncultured Acidobacteriota bacterium | reverse complement strand
CACCCGGCCACCCGCCATACCGCTGATCAGTCCGAGCAATCCGCCCAGCGTTCCCGCCACTCCGGTGACGACAAACGCCACGGTCAGGGACAATCGTGCACCGTATACCCAGCGGCTCCAGATATCCCGGCCGAGTTCGTCACATCCCATCCAGTGCGCAGTCGACGGCGGACAAAACCGTCGCTTGAGATGAACGGCATCCGGGGGTTCCCGTGCGATCCAGGGTGCGGTCCATCCGATCACGATAAATCCCCCGACCAGTAGCCATCCGGCGATCAGCCATCCCGGACGTTGCATCGACGTATCCCTGCCGTTCAATCCCGACCGGCGTGTTCCTGCTCCCGACGGGCTTCTTCAATGACCCGCTGCGCAATATGCGGCGGCACCTCATCGTAATGAGAGAACTCCATTTCGAAATCGCCGCGTCCCCCGGTCAACGATGTCAGTTTCGCCGCATAATCCAGCATTTTCGCCATGGGCACGTATGCACGCACGACCTGCATGGACCCCGCACGGTCAATGCCGAGAATTCGGGCTCTGCGGCCGTTCAGATCGCCCATCACGTCTCCGAGATGTTCTTCCGGGGTGTATACCGCGACCTTCATGATGGGTTCCAGCAGGACCGGATTCGCTTTACTCATGGCTTCCTTAAACGCCAGCGATCCGGCGATCTTGAACGCCAGATCGGAAGAATCAACCTCGTGGTATTTTCCGTCGTACAGGGTCACTTTGAAGTCCACCACGGGATATCCGGCCAGGACGCCGTGCTGACGGGCTTCCTGGATGCCTTTCTCCACCGCCGGAATGTACTGTTTGGGAATGGCGCCGCCGAAGATCGTTTCTTCGAACTGGAAATCGGCGCCCCGGGGGAGCGGTTCAATGCGAATGTAACAGATACCGTACTGGCCACGACCTCCGGACTGTTTGACATACCGGCCCATGGCTTCCGCTTTGCCCTTGATTGTTTCCCGATAGGGAATCTTCGGTTGCTTGAGTTCGACCTCCACGCCGAACTTCCGCTGCAACCGTTCGACCGCGATCTGGATGTGTAACTGGCCCGCACCCGAAATGATGAGTTCCTTCGTTTGCGGATCCCGTTCGATCCGCAACATCGGATCCTCGTCCTGCAGACGCTGCAGTGCCGAACTCAATTTGTCCTCGTCGGCCTTGCCCCTGGGCACGACCGCATAAAAGACGACCGGATGGCCGTAATCGACGGGCTGGAACCGGATCTTCCGTGCAGGATCCGTCAGGGTATCGCCAGTCCGGGTATCGCGCAGTTTCGTAAACGCCACAAAATCTCCCGCATGAAGTTCCGGAACCGTCTGCAGACGTTTGCCGACCATGGCATGAATGGCACCCACTTTTTCTTCGTGATCCTGTACCGTATTGTAGAGTGTCATATCCGGGCGTGCAGTACCCGCATAAATCTTGGCAACATTGATACGACCGGTATAGGGATCCGAAATGGACTTAAATACGAACGCCGCAAACGGTTCATCCGAACGAATTTCCACAACCGTCGGGTTCCCTTCCGAATCGATCGCCTCCACCGCACCACGTTCACCCGGATGGGGGAACCACTCGACCATCGCGTTCAGCAGATCGGTGAACCCGATATTCAATGCTGCCGATGTGCAGAACACGGGAAAGATCGCGCGGTCTCGAAACGCCATCCGCAGCCCGCGGACCATGTCTTCCGGTGTGAGGTCGCCCGTATCAAAATACTGATTCATCAACTCCTCGTCGTTTTCGGCGATCATCTCGATGAGTTGTTCACGATACTGATCGACGAGATCGCTGACCTCGCCGGGGATCTCGACCGGGGACCGTTTTCCTTTACCGTTCGGCTCATACGCGTATGCCCTGCGCCGGATGAGATCGACGATACCGCGAAACGCAGTCTCCTGCCCGAGCGGGATCCATACGGGCAATACCTGCCGCCCGAAGACCTCCTGGGCGTGTTGCAGCGCACGTGGAAAATGCGCCCGTTCCCGATCCATTTTGTTCATGACGATCGCACACGGAATATGGTACATTTCCGCAAATGACCAGACCTTTTCTGTCATGACCTCGACACCGCTCGTCGCATCGATGACAACCAGTGCTGCATCGGCCACATGCAACGCACCCCTGGCCTCAAAGATAAACGGCCCGTATCCGGGTGTATCCAAGAGATTGATCTTGGTTTTCTGCCAGACCAGATGGGCAAGTGCCGTATAAAAACTCCGGCGGTGTTCGATTTCTTCTTCGGTAAAATCCGTCAATGCCTTTCCGTCATCGACACGGCCGAGTTGATCCGTTGCCCCTGCCGTATACAACAGACAACTCGTCATCGACGTCTTTCCGGTCGTCCCGTGGCCCACGATCGCGATATTCCGGATGTGTTCTGTCGTGAATACAGCCATCGGTCGCCTCCAAGGAGTTGTCCTCGTATTATATGTAGAACCTCGGGGCCACGGCAATGCTCAGGGTGGGATCGGGACAGGCCATGGGACATGCGCACCACCGGATCCACCGGTGTGCCGGTGGCCACCGGTCTCCGGTGTCAGGTCCCAGGTGTCGGGTATTCCGGTGTCAGGTATTTGCGACGGGAGACGGAAGACAGGGGACGGGGCATCGCATGGGCTGGGGATAGCGCATGACCGCATGG
>CAZIRO010000255.1:0-2682 GCA_964541595.1 uncultured Acidobacteriota bacterium | reverse complement strand
CACTGCGGGGGACTGATCCCGAGACCAGATGCTGCGTCCTCTCCCATAGGGAAGAGGCGATGGTGCGGAGAAGGCATCGATACAGACCTTGGGAAATGAACCATTCAACGCTGGAGCCTATCAAGTCTCTTCATTGCCGGTCCTGTCTCTTCACCACTTCAAACGTGAGGATCGCCCAGTGGCTTTCCCATTCGGCCCCGCGGTTGCCAAAAGACATCGGTGGATCGTGATGGTGCATATCGATCGTTTTCACGAACCAGACACCCGCCCGATCGATTTGCAGGGTGGCCACGCCCCGGTCATCCGTTTTGACCCTGCGCATGCGCCGTCCATCGGTACCGTAGAGTACCGTCTGATCGACTGCCGCTCGTCCGGCAAACAGCACACGGACCCGCACCCTGCCGCCCGCACAGGGATGGTCCAGCGGGACGATCTCCGCACGCAATCCGAGAGATTGCGTATACCCCGTGTCCTCCTGCTTCCCGGCAACATGAAACAGCGCTTTGATATACCGTGTATACACCTCTCGCGCCGGTGCCCGTACATTGCCGGACTGCCGCCAGATCGCGATTGCGCGTTCCAGTCCCTCGTGGTCCAGATAGGTCTTGAAGTCTCTCGCCGGGATCTCGATCCACCGGGGTTTCTGAGTGAGTATGACCACGTGATGCCCCCCGGCGGTCATCTCGATACGGGCCACCGTTCGATCCCGTTCCACCTTCCACTGGATCGGCCATCGGTTACCCAAGGGATCCAGCCAGTATGTCTCACCGATCCGGTCCCGACCGATCGCGATCTCGATCTTCGGAAAGTAACTCCCCACCGTGGCGATCACGGTCACCGTATCCGGTTGGGAAAGATAAAGTCCCGGCTGTCCGGTGATCCAGATGTCATGCGCAATCGCAAGATTCCATCCGGTCAGTACTGCCATCGTGGTCCAGACTGCCCACCACCTGCGTCGCATATGCCACCTCCCGCCCGACTTCCGTCAGTTCATGACACGGATACTGATGATACACCCTGACCGCATATATGGACAAGCCGCGCCCAGTTGCGGTCGACTTCCTGTTGAATCCGACGGATATCTTCCGGACGCAGGTGTTTGAACCGTCCCTGCAGTTTCAGGTACGCCTCCACCGGTACCGGGTCCGGGTCCACGGTAATCCGCACCCGTTCACCGTATTCCGCCTCATAGAGGGGAAACACGCGACTCTGCACGGCAAGTCGTGCAAGCCGAATCGAATATCGGGAATCCACCCGCCAGCCGACCGGACAGGGGGAGAAGTAGTGAATCATCCGAAACCCCCGCGTATCGCGCGCACGCACGAGTTTACGGTACAGGTCATCGGGATAGGCCATACTCGCCGTGGCGAAGTACGGGATCCGGTGCGCGAGCATGATGCCGCCGAGGTCTTTTTTCGGTTCCTGTTTGGGCGCGCGGGCCGGCGTGGTCGTTGTCCAGGCAAGCAGTGGAGTCGCGCTGGACCGCTGGATCCCCGTATTCATATAGGCCTCATTATCATAGCAAATATAGAGTATATTCTCGTTGCGTTCCGCCGCGGCGGACAGAGCCTGGAGTCCGATATCAAATGTGCCCCCGTCTCCGGCAATGACGACGACCTGGACGTCGGACTCCCCCAGCATGTCCAGCCCCGCGCGTACACCGGTTGCGTATGCTGCGGCCGCTTCAAATGCCGTGTGCAACAGAGGTACACCGGCGGACGAATACGGAAACGGCCCATCGACCACCGCGTAACAGCACGCCGGTGTGACGATCATCGTTGCACGCCCGAACACACGTAACAGCAACCGTACCATCGGTGTGATACCGCAACCGGGACAGGCGTAATGTCCCGGCTCCATGATCTCTTCACCCTCCGGAATATCGAACGTCCGCAACGGCGCAACTGTTTCCATTGGCATGATACTCCTCCTGCAAGGCATCCCGGAAGTGTACCCCCTGGCGGAACACACCTCCCGGGGCGTGCACGGATTTGAACAAACCCGGCATTCAGCGCACCCAGATCGTTTCGGGATCGGGTGCCGCGCGTTCGCGTGTCGCCTCGACCACCCGTCGAATCGTGTCCGGCGTGATATCCCGACCGCCCAGACCGGCGATATATCCGTACATTCGCGGTCGTTCTGCATCCGGCAACGCGTACAACGCCGATTTCAGTTCCTGAAACCAGATCCCGTGGTGCCCGTATGAGCAATTGCGGTCCAGCACGGCGACTTTAGGCACGCCGCGCAGCAGTGTGCGCACCTGTGCGACGGGAAACGGTCGGAATAACCGCAGGCGCAGCAGACCGATGCGGTCACCGTGGTCCCGATACGTGTCGATAACTTCTTCTGCCGTCACCGACGGGGTGGCAGCGGTCACAAGTATGATTTCCGCGTCCTCGCACCGATACGGTTCGACCATGGGCCACGCTCTGCCGGTCAGCCGATGCCACTCCCGAACGACATCGTCCCATACGTTCAGGGCTGTGAACAGGGCCGTATGGAGTTTCTGGCGCATGTCCTGATAGTGTTCCGGACGCAGCAATCCACCGAACGCCGCCGGTCGACGCACATCCATACGAAACACCGGCTGTCGCGGTGGCAGGAACGTATCGACCATCGTCTGATCCGGGATGTCGACCGGTTCCGCCGTATGCGACAGCACGAACGCATCGACCACGACCA
>CAZIRO010000254.1:0-2686 GCA_964541595.1 uncultured Acidobacteriota bacterium | reverse complement strand
CATGGGCTGGGGATAGCGCATGACCGCATGGGGACCCACGGTGTCCCATGGCCTGTCCCGATTCCAGGAAAATGCCTGCATTTCACCCGATCCCCGGCACGTGCCCCTGACACCTGGGACCTGGGACCTGACACCTGACACCCGGGACCGGAGACCGGTGGCCACCGGCACACCGGTGGATCCGGTGGTGCGCATGTCCCATTGCCTGTCCCGACCCCAGTATTTTCGTGTTTCAATCCGCACGAAAAGGCATTATGATCGATATCGGGATGCGTGGAACCCCTACGGACCCGTCTGTTGAATCATTGTCTCCCCGGGTGGTGTGGCCAGGGTGAGGTGGGGCCGATGATTTTTGCCCAAGAACCCACCCAGGGGAGGCACGCTCATGCAGGGTTCAAGCGCGTGGTACACCGCACGCACGGTTCGCAAACACGGATCGTGGGTGATTGTAACCAGCGTATTGACGACTTTAATTATCGCATGGCACGCCTACTCCTTCTTCAGTGAATACGGCACAATACCACCACCTCGTTTCTACGCAAAGTATATCCCAAATAAAAGATTGAGCCTGCTTGGATCCGGTCATGCCTTTTCCCACGCAGCAAAGGGACGGTATTTTATTGCTCTAACGATATACCGGCCAAAAGAAGATCATCCCGAAGATATTTTGCTTCTGTCCCTATTGCCCGGTGGAAAAATCCTCCGATGGACCGCATTCGGAGAATCCAATATTGCAGATATGCCCAGGGCAATATTTACCCCAACCGATGGCAATAATGTGCTGGTTGCCGTACGTTGTCAACCGACTTTCTCATGCCAGCTGATTTTCTTCAAGATCCACCCTGACGATGGAAGTATTCTTGCCCGTCGTTTACTCAAAGTCAAAAAAGCTCTTTACTTTCATCTTTCTCAGATGAATGGATATATTTATGCACTACGGTCGCAAAGCAGAACCCAGTTTCTACTCTGGAAGTACCGACCATGGTATGGGACGGACTGGGCATACGTCTATTCCGCTCAGAAACACATTCCATCTGTTTTACGCCTTGCAAAACATACTGGAAAACACGCCGGGATATGGGCGTTTGGACAGACTCCCGGGCATTCCGAACAGTACGATGCGCTGGATGAGTTGATCGGGATACAGTTTACAGAAACGGGACGGATCAAAGTGACAAAATGGTGGGATCTGGGTGTCGAACAATTACTGCCGGGCGTGACCACTATTTACGGCAACACTTACATTACGGGGAAAACACGTGTGCACTTCGATGGTCGAACATACGACTTCATTGCGAAAATCAGCCCCGATGGCGAAATGGTATGGATCAAACTTTTAATCACTCATTTGGTGATGGATCTGACCGCGACTTCCGACGACGGTTTATTGATCGTTGCCAAAAGAAGCTCCGGCGTACCAGAGATTCGCTCATTCATCTTAATCCGGCTTGATGACAGCGGGACTATACGCTGGATTCGGCGCTATCGCATTGATAATGATTTGTACAGATTTCTTTCACTTGAGAACCCCGATGGGGGATTCACGATACTGGCCTATACAAACGATAAATTCTTTGTCCTCCGGACGGACGCGGAGGGTATGGTCACCCCCGATTGTCGGGAAATGGTTCGTGCTCCTCGGATAGCACTCATCCCGCTGCGACGTCCTTCTGCCAGACCGTTGAAAGTCTGGCGAGACTATCGAGCACGAATTGATACACGTGTCAGTCCACGTCGCGTCCGACCGAACTCCTGGTCGGTGGATATTCAGATGGAATACCTCTGCAGCAACGTTGTGCCCTCGAACCGGGACGGATTATAATGTACACGGCATCCCCGGGAGAGCGGGAAAACCCGCAGGAAGATGGCCAGGCCGGATGTATACCAGTGATATACGGTGATACGAAGTGACGAGAGGAAAAGTGATATGAAGTGACGAAATTGATCTCTGCCATCCTGTGTTATTTCATGCCACTCCGCGTCACTTTTTCCCTCGTCACATTCACGCGTCAACTGCCGGTCCGGGGGGAAACAAATCGCGGGGGATTCGGAAGCCATCCCATGGCCGTGATTCACCAGTTTACACCCGTGCTGTCTTACGGTGACGCGATCAGTGACTACACGCTGGAACTGCAACGGATCCTGCGGCGTGCCGGCCACACATCTGAAATCTTTGTGGAACGTGCACATCCCAAAGTCGCACATCTCTGCCGTCCGTTCGTTCAGTACGCACCGCACCGTTCACCGGACCACGTACTGATCCTGCACTTCTCCATCGGATGCGACATCAACGTGTTCGTCTGGTTATCCCCCGGCCGGAAAATGCTCATCTATCATAACATCACGCCGCATACGTATTTCACCCAGATTCACCCCGTACTTGCGGCCCAGTGCCTGCTCGGACGGTATCAACTGCAACTCTTCCGGGACGACTGTACGCTGGCACTGGCCGATTCCGAATTCAATCGCCGGGAACTCGATCGGTTCGGCATCGCACCGAATGCGGTATTTCCCATTTATGTACGATTCGAAAAATTCGATCACGTTCCCCTACGACGGGACCTTTACGAGCTGTATGCCGATGGCAAGACGAACTGGCTGTTTGTCGGGCGGTTAACGCCGAACAAACGGATCGATGCCCTGATCCGTGCGTTTGCCGTGTATCAGCGGGAATTTCAGCCGGCCA
>CAZIRO010000253.1:0-2695 GCA_964541595.1 uncultured Acidobacteriota bacterium | reverse complement strand
CATTCGCGTTCCCCGAGGGTCACGATATTGCCATGCGTATCGGCCATGATCTGCACTTCCACATGCCGTGCCGGATGGATCCACTTTTCGACGATGAGCCGTCCGTCCCCGAACGCCGATTCGGCCTCGCGCTGCGCCGAAACGATGGCGTCCGCGAGTTCCTCCAGACAGGTGACACGTCGCATGCCCTTCCCGCCACCGCCCGCCGCTGCCTTGAGAAGGACCGGCAGTCCGATCCACCTGGCCTCCCGACGGATGTCCTCCACCGTGGAGCACGCGGACGATCCGGGAATGACCGGAATGTCCAGGGATGCGGCCAGGCGCCGGGCCTGTTGTTTGTCGCCCATCCGCGCCATCGCGTCCGCCGGTGGTCCGATGAATACGATACCCGCCGCCTGACAGGCTTCCGCAAAGCGGGGGTTTTCCGCAAGAAAACCGTATCCCGGATGAATCGCATCGACACCTGCCCGGCGGGCAACGTCCAGTATGCGGTCGATGTGCAGGTAACTCTCCGCAGGTGGTGGGGGTCCAATGGGATACGCCTCGTCCGCCAGCCATACATGCGGTGCGTCCGCGTCCGATTCCGAATATACGGCGACGGAACGGATCCCCATTTCCCGCAGCGTGCGCATGATGCGGACAGCGATTTCGCCCCGGTTCGCAATGAGTACCTTGCGAATCATAGATGCGTCAGCTCCTTCAACGATTTGGGCAGGGTCAGTGATGGTCATGCAACCCAGTTGTCAAGCATAAGGCCTCGGATGCGCCCGAAGTGCCGCATATTGTTCGTAATGAGTGTGTGTCCGCCTGCAAGACAAACGGCAGCGATAAGAATGTCCAGGTCCGGGATCGGCTCCCCCCTCCGGATAAGGTCGGATTTGATCTTTCCGAACATTTCCGCCGCACCGGCGTCGATGTCCAGGATCCGGACATTCCCGAGGAATTCCTGGATAATCCCCAGGTTCTTTCGAACCCGTCGAGAGTAATAGGCTCCAAAGTACAACTCCGCCTCGTTTACGCGCGTGACGGCGAGCGCCGCGGGGTCTGCCGCGAGGAGCCTCCGGACGACCGACGGAACACCCCTGAGATAGTAGATCACAGTGTCCGTGTCCAGCACCAGCATGCGACGGCCTCACATTCCCGGGGGTGTGGGTTTGCTTTTGCGGAACGTGCGTACGGCCTCGAGCATGGCATCCGCCTCGTCGGGGTCCAGGGCACCGGCCAGACGGGCGAGCGGGGACACGGCGTCCAGGATTTCCTCGGCGAATCTCGCCACCGCCCGTTCGATAACGGCGGTTCGGGAGATGCCAAGCCTCGACGCCAGTTCGTCGAGAAGAAATCGGGTTCGCCGCGACAGCCGAAATGAGCTTGTCCGCCTCACGATTTTCCTCCTGTATATACAAATATAACTAATATTTGGCGAATCTGCAAATACAAATTTGTGCGTGCAGGATCTTCAGTTCTCGTCTCATCGTAGCATGAAAAGACTGAAAGCCCGGTTCAGGTGACCCCCCTGTTGAATGTCCTCATCTGTCGGCTCCCTGAACGTCCGGATGCCACGCGGGTTTTCGTTTTTCCAGAAAGGCCCGCAGCCCCTCCTGTCCCTCGGGGGATATCCGCAAACGGGCATTCGTCTCCACACCGTAGGCAACCGCCGAACGGAACGGAAGTTGCACGATCTCGTGAATGAATTGCTTCGCTGCACGGGTCGCCTGCGGGCCGCAGGCGAGAATCCGCCGCACGATCTGACCGATATGGGCATCCAGTGCGTCCATCGGGACGAGATCGTGGACAAGCCCGATACGTGCGCCGGTTTCTGCCGTGAAGATCTCTCCCGTCAGAAAGAACCGCCGCATATGGGTTTCCCCGATTTTGCGTGCAACGAACGGTCCGATCACCGCCGGAATGATGCCGAGACGGGTTTCCGTGAAGCCCATTTTTGTAGACGGATCGGCGACAACAATGTCCGCGACCGCACACAATCCCATCGCGCCGCCGAACGCGGCACCGTGCACACGCGCGATGACCGGTTGCGGTAACGTGTTCACGATGTGATACAACCGGGCCAGTGTCCAGGCGTCCTGACGGTTCGCGCGCGCGTCCAGATCGATGGATGCCTGCAACCACCGGACGTCCGCACCGGCGCAGAATACCGGACCCCGACCGGCGAGGATGACCACACGCACGTGTCGGTCCGCCGCAATTCGCGTGAAACAGTCCGTCAGTTCTGCGATCATGGTCGCATTGATGGCGTTTCGCACATCCGGCCGGTTGAGCCACACGGTGGTCACCGGTCCGTCATCCGCGCGTTCGATGGTCGTATATGCACACATACCGGGAGCTCCGTCTTTGTAGTATTGAGTTGAATCCAGGTAGTGTACTCCGAATCACTGTACCGTCTATCGGGCGGAATGGCAATCCGGGTCAGGTGTCAGGTCTCAGGTCCCGGGTGTCAGGTCTCGGGTCCCTGGGCCCAGGTGTCGGGTGGTTGTAGGGGTCTTCACTGCCCATATGTGTGTGGCATGAACGTTGCATAAAATATACAAGCACTGTGCAGAAGAGAACACTCATCAACTTGCATGTTTCTTCATGGAAGACCCGACCCCTGACCCATTCCCCGTTCCACCTTCCTCACACTGCAATCGGGACAGGCCATGGGACACCGTGGGTGCCCATGCGGCCATGCGCTATCTCC
>CAZIRO010000252.1:0-2723 GCA_964541595.1 uncultured Acidobacteriota bacterium | reverse complement strand
TGATCTTCTCCTCACCGTACGTAAACAAACCCACGACCGTGGAGCACCGTGGCGTCCGGGCGGTGCCGGGTGGCCCGGATCATGCATTCCATCCAGTGGCGGCCGTACGCAGATGCCCACGGATCGGTACAATCCCGGGAAATCCGAATTTCGCCCGGAATATCGGGATCGCGCACCCGCCAGGCGACCGGATACGGCCGTCCGTTGGCCGGGTGGTAGTCATAGCGCTGCGGCCGGATCTGTACCCGTTGCGTGCGCCGGAACGTGCCGTCCGGCGATACATCGATCCGGAAAAATTCCGGCTGTTTCGGATCGGCGACCCCGCTGAGTAACGTTTCTGTGCCGTTCTCCCAGTGGATCTGCATCACCGTGGTCCGGATCCGTTCGACCGGTGCGTCGCCCCACATGATCTGCAGCCATCCGGGTCCATCGATACGGCAGGTTCGTTGCGGGGTACGCACCTGACCGGTACATCGAAGCCCCGTATGGATGCTCTCCCGCGCGTATCGTCCTGCACCGAGGTGGATTCGACCGACATCGATACCGGGTTTGGTGTCGTGGCATTGAATATCGATGTTCAGTTTTTTGAGATTTCCTCTGAGTCCATATCGGTGGTTGTCGAATGCTTCCAGGGTCAGTGCACCCATCCGGACAAACAGGCGATCGGTCGCCAGTGTAATCGGCCCGGACCAGGGAAGAAACAGCCGGCGGAATCGCTGAGTCTCTTCCGGCCGACGGAGATACACCGTTGCGAGTGTTGCGCGGATGGGAATCCGCAAAAAGATCTTCCCGTTCAGGAAGGACACCTGCATTCCCTGCAAACAGTCGGACATCTCTCCGCCGTGGACGAACAGGTGCCAGGCTTCGGCGGTCACACCCGGATGGTGACCCACCGGGCGAGCCGCGATGGCCCCCAACGCGGCAAACAGGAGCAGTGACGTTCCGAAGAAGCGATACAGCCGGGAAAACATGGTGCTGGACCTCGGGGGTCGGGTATTCAGGTGTCAGGTATTCAGGTGTCGGGTGTCAGGTCCCAGGTGTAATGTGGCCGTCGCACTGGGGTGGCCATTGTACGGCACTGCCGGTGCCCGACAGCGGTCACGGCAATGTCGACGACCGTGCCGTGACCGGGCGAGCTCGATCGCTCGCCCTTACAAAACACCTGACGCCTGACACCTGGGACCTGGGACCTGACACCTGACACCTGACCTCCACTCTCCGGCCTGATACAATCACGTTCGGCCGTATTCGTTTGTTACGCACTTCTTGGCATCATTTTTTCGCAGGAGGCCATCATGAAAGGGCTGCAGCGTCTCGCACGCCGTCTGACGGATTGGAGTCTCCGCTGGGTCCCGGACTCGTGGATCATCGCCGTGGGGTTAACATGGATCGTGTTCATCCTCGCATGGATCCTGACTGATCACGGTCTCATACAACTCATCGACGACTGGGGACGTGGGTTCTGGATCCTGCATACATTCGCCATGCAGATGTGTCTCATCATTCTGACCGGATACATTCTCTCCGTATCACCGCCGTTTCGCAAATCCCTGGACCGCCTGGCGCAAATCCGCCCCCACCCACCCCGGCAGTTCGCCTCATTGCTGTTGTTTCGGAGGGTCCCGGGTGGATTCACTTGGGGGTTGTCCCTGATCGGCAGTGCGGTACTCGCCCGTGCGATCGCGCGCCGTGTACGGAATGTGGATTATCCGTTGCTCGTATGCTGTGCCTACCTTGGTCTCGGAGGTACCTGGCACGCGGGACTATCCGGATCGGTGCCCCTGCTTGTTGCCACGCCGGGCCATTTCATGGAGCAAGAAATGGGCATCCTGCCGGTGACGGCCACTATTTTCGCGCCGTTCAGTCTCACCATGGTCGCACTGGTGCTCATTATATGGACAATCCTTGCCGTGCGGATGCATCCTGCACCGGATGCAGTCATTTCGGTCGATCCCGCGCTGCTCCGGGAACCGTCTGCGTCTGCGTCCCAACCGCGTGAACGGACGTTCGCTGCGTGGATCGCGCACACGCCCTGGGTGAATGGCATCATCGGCACGATGGGCCTGATCTGGGTTGTTCGCCATTTCGCCCGGTACGGCATGCGGGGACTCAATCTGGATACCCTGAATTTCACGTTTCTATTTCTGGGAATTCTCCTGCATCGGACGCCCGCATCGTTCTTACAGGCCACGCGCGAAGGGATCGTCAATATCTGGGGCGTGGTCCTGCAGTTTCCGTTTTATGCGGGCATGTTCGGAATCATTCGGGACTCGGGTCTATCCGAAGTGATTGCCGGCTGGTTTTCCCGCTGGATGGATGCATCGTCTTATCCGATGTGGATCGCGTGGTACTCGGGAATTGTGAACTACTTTGTCCCGTCCGGCGGGTCCAAATGGGCGATCGAGGCGCCGTACCTCGTGGAGGCGGCCCGTACCCTGGGAGTGCCCATGCGGACAGTGGTGCTGTCCTACGCGTGGGGCGACATGTTGACGAACGTCATTCAACCCTTCTGGGCGATCCCGCTGCTCGCCGTCGCGCGGCTGGAGTTTCGCCACATTATGGGCTACGCACTGGTCTTTTTCGGAGCGTTCACGGTAATCGTTACCATCGGCATGTGGGTTTTATAGGTGTCGGGTGTTCAGGTGTCAGGTCCCAGGTGGCGGGTGTTTTGTAGGTTCTCTCGTGGAAGTCAAGCGACCATGGCATCCTCCGTTGACTGAGAG
>CAZIRO010000251.1:0-2774 GCA_964541595.1 uncultured Acidobacteriota bacterium | reverse complement strand
ACAGGCAATGGGACATGAGAACCACCGGATCCACAGGTGTGCCGGTGGCCACCGGGTGTCGGATGTCAGGTCTCAGGTCTCGGGTCCCGGGTCTCGGGTGTCCGGTGTCGGGTGTCCGCGCATCCTTGGTTGACGGGTTATCGCGGGGTCCATGGGGACACACCGTGTCCCATTGCCTGTCCAGATTTCGGCGATACGGTAGCGACGGACGAGTGCAACATGGCGTGGACGTTGCATACACCGCTCACGGAAGTCCCCGGGTGTAGCCCCAAAGTTGCCGAACAACTGGCGAAAGAAGGGATCCGTACGGTCGAAGACCTGCTGTACTACCTGCCGTTCCGCTATGAGGACTGGCGCACACCACATCCAATCGGGCGTCTGGTTCCGGGTCAGACGGTGCTTGTACGCGGGATCATCACGGAAGTGGAACGCACGGTCACTCCCCGTCGACGGATGAAGATTCTACGGGTACACCTTCGGGATACGACCGGTCGGATGGTCCTCGTGTTTTTCAATCAACCGTACATGATCCGTCGCTTACAGGTCGGGCTGGAGGTTCTGGCATTCGGGGAGATTGCACGGGATCGGGAAACCTGGATGCTGCCGTGTATGCAAAATCCCCAGGTTCTTACGCTGGAGGAAGCGCACAAACGGGAACTGCCCGGTCGCATCGTACCGGTGTACCGTCGGGTCGGCCGCTGCACAAGTCGCCGCATCGAAACACTGATCCGACGGGTGCTCTCGGAAGTCCGCTGGCCGGACGATCCGCTCCCCCGCCACATCCGGCAGCAGTACCGGTTCCCCGACCGGCCGACGGCGTTTCGGATGGTCCATCAACCGCCTGCGGACTGTTCGCTGTCCCGGTTGCAGACCCGACAGGATCCGGCCTTTCAACGTCTGGTATATGAAGACCTGTTTTTACTGCAACTCGGGCTTGCATTTCGCCGGATGCTGGTCTACGAGCGTCCGATCGGTGTGGCGTTTACGGTGGACGCCACGCTGCGGGAAGAGATGCAAAAAATGGTACCCTTCCGGTTGACCGACGCGCAGCAGCGCGTGCTGCAGGAAATTCTCGACGATATGCAACGTCCGCAGCCGATGCATCGATTGCTCCAGGGAGACGTTGGAAGCGGCAAGACGGTTATCGCCGCGCTCTGCATGCTGGTTGCTGCGCGCAACGGCTATCAGGCGTGTTTGATGGCACCCACGGAGATCCTCGCCGAGCAGCATTACTACGTATTCAAACGCTGGTTCCGGCCGCTGGGAATTCCGGTGGCTTTACTTATCGGCGGAATGCGTAAGAAGGAGCGGCGGACCGTGTTGCAGTGGATCGCGGATGGACATGCGCCGATCATCGTGGGCACACACGCACTGTTTCAGCCCGACGTGCGCTACCATCGGCTGGGACTCGTTGTCATCGATGAACAGCACCGGTTCGGGGTGCGGCATCGTGCACGGTTGCGCACAAAGGGGGAGCGTCCGGATACACTGGTCATGACCGCCACACCGATTCCCCGCTCGCTTGCACTGACGCTTTACGGGGATCTGGACGTGTCGATCCTCGATGCATTGCCACCGGGACGGCGCCCCGTGGTCACCCGCCATGTGACCCTCCGGCAGCGGGAACAGGTCTACCGCTGGGTGGCCACACAACTCGATCGGGGACGCCAGGCGTATATCGTCTGCCCGCTCATTGAAGAATCGGAAAAACTCCAGGTGCAGGCGGCCACCACTCTGTATGAGGAGTTGCGCACGGGAATCCTGCGGACCTATCGTATCGGTCTGGTCCACGGACAGTTGAAACGGGAGGATCGAGAGGCCGTGATGGACGCGTTCAATGCGGGGGAGATTCAGGCGCTGGTAGCCACGACGGTCATTGAAGTGGGTGTGGATAACCCGAATGCCACGGTGATGGTGGTCGAGCACGCGGAACGGTTCGGACTGGCACAGTTGCATCAGTTGCGTGGCCGGGTGGGACGCGGTACGGAACAGTCGTATTGCATCCTGATCACGCCTCCGCGCCTGGGTGAGGATGCACGTGTGCGGATTCAGGCGCTGCTCGAATACCGCAGCGGGTTTGATATCGCAGAAATCGACCTGCGTCTGCGGGGACCCGGTGAACTCGCGGGATTGCGGCAGTCCGGCCTGGCCCGATTGCGGGTCGCCGATCTGATCCGCGACCAGGCGTGGATCCCGAAGATCCGGCGGGACGTGGAAGCATACGCACGTGCCTTTCTTGCCCGAACCGGTGCAATGGGACGTCAGCAGGCGATCCGGTTTTTGCGCCAGTGGGCACGGCACTACGGTCTGGTCCAGATCGGTTGAAGCCGGTCGGTCAGGAGGGGATAATGGGAAAACATCTGCCGTGCACGGAGGAGTGAGCGTTCCCATGTGGTGGACGTGGAAACAGCAATTGATGCAGCACATACGTACCTGGGCGCAACAGACATGGGACCCATCGACCGTCGACCGTCTGCCCGATCGGTTTGACGTTCGGGTGCCGGATCCAGCATACGGTGACCTGGCCACCAACGTGGCGCTGGTCTGGGCAAAGACGTTGCGCACCGCGCCGCGTGATCTGGCAGTGCGCATTGCGGCGTATCTTGAGACGATACCCGAGATCGCACGTGTTGAGGTGGCCGGCCCGGGGTTTATCAATATACGGCTTCACCGGAGCCGCTGGCTGGCACGCTGGCTGGAGTGGATGCACCGGCCGGCACCGGCGGTCCCGCGGTTTCGTAGGGTGATTGTGGAACACACGAGCATCAACCCCC
>CAZIRO010000250.1:0-2775 GCA_964541595.1 uncultured Acidobacteriota bacterium | reverse complement strand
TAACAGCAAAGGCAGCCATTCCGCCAGCAGTGTGGCCTTTCTCGTGGACCGTTCCACCAGCCAGAAGGGTCCCCGCCAGCCGGCGAGGAGCATTCCGATACCTGGCACGCCGCCGCCAGTGCCAATATCCAGCCCCCGACGCTGTTCCAGCCCGAACAGCCGCAGCCGATGCACCATGCGCAGAGGATAAATCACGAACACCCGCACGCGCCGTTCCGGGTCCCGCAATCCGGTGAGATCGTGACTTTCCGCAAAGCGGTCCACCCATGCGAGGTACCGGGCCGCACGCTGGAGCCATCCGGCGTCGACCGGCGGGTCATTGTCCGTGAGGGCGGAACGGATCAGATCTTCCCATGACGTTGCCATCGTTCAATGTAATAACTCAGCAATACGACCGCTGCCGGGGTCACTCCCTGAATGCGTAACGCGTCTTCCAGGGTTTCCGGCTGGTATCTCCGGAGTTTTTCCACGATTTCTTTCCGCAAACCGGGAATCCGTTCCAGCGGAAAGTCCGCGGGGATCGTCAGGTGCAACCGTTTGCGCATTCGTTCGAGTTCTTTCATCTGCCGCCGGATGTATCCCTCGTATTTGATCTCGAGTTCCAGGCTCTGTCGTTCTTCATAGTTTAACGCCGCGACGTCCGGGAGGTCATAGTATTGCAACAGATCCTCCAGGTGCACTTCCGGCCGTTTCAGCAGGACGGCCATGGTTTCCGGACCCTTCAGCGGGAACGGGTGTCCGTACCCGTTTTTCAGGCAGGTTTTCGGCCGTGTGTTCCGCATCTGTACGATCGCACGGTGCAGGCGTGCGCGTTTCTGTTGCACACGTGCCCATCGTTCTTCAGGTAGCAATCCGATCCGGTATCCCTTTTCGCTCAACCGCAGGTCAGCATTGTCGATACGCAACAGCAACCGCAGTTCCGCGCGCGAGGTGAACATCCGATAGGGGTCCTCCACACCTTTGGTCACGAGATCGTCGATCATGATGCCGATATAACTCTCGTATCGGGACAGCACGAGGGGTGGTTTGCCGCGTACTTTCAGGGCTGCGTTGATTCCGGCAACCAGCCCCTGTCCGGCGGCTTCCTCATATCCGGTCGTACCGTTGATCTGGCCGGCGTGAAACAGCCCGGTGATCCGCTTGGTTTCCAGCGTGTGTTTCAGCTGGTGCGGCAGGACAAAATCGTACTCCACGGCATATGCATACCGTGTGATCACTGCATCTTCCAGACCCCGGATGCGGTGCACGATCTCTTCCTGAATCTCACGCGGCAAACTGGTCGACAGACCGTTCACGTAGATCCATTCTTCATCCAGGCCCTCGGGTTCCAGGAAGATCTGATGATGCGGCCGGTCGGGAAACCGCACGACTTTATCTTCAATCGAGGGACAGTATCGCGGACCGATACCCTGGATACGTCCGCAGTACATCGGTGCGACGTGCAGATTATTGCGAATGATCGTGTGGACTTCGGGGTTCGTATATGTGATCCAGCAGACCGTCTGGGGCAGCGCGACGTCTGTCGTATCGAACGAGAAGAACACCGGGTCCGGATCACCTTCCTGGACGTCCAGGATATCATATCGGATACTCGCACGATGCAAACGCGGGGGCGTTCCCGTCTTCAAACGGCCCATTGCGAACCCCAGACGACGCAGTGATTCCGGCAGCCCGACGGCCGGAGGTTCGTCCATTCGGCCGGCGGGGAATGTCTCCAGACCGATATGAATGAGTCCGTTCATGAACGTCCCGGCGGCGATGACCACCGCACGGGCGGCGATGATTCGACCGTCCGCAAGCCGTACCCCGGTAACATGGTCGCCGTCCACGAGGATCTCGTCGACCGTCCCTTCCAGGATGGTCAGGTGTTCAAGACGCGCAAGTGCTTCCTGCGCTCTGTGAGCGTATTTCGGTTTATCCGACTGGCATCGGGGCGACCAGACCGACGGTCCCTTTTTCCGATTGAGCAGTCGAAACTGGATCCCGGTGGCATCCGCCAGTTTGCCCATCAGACCCCCGAGCGCATCGATTTCACGGACGATCTGACCTTTACCGATGCCCCCGATGGCCGGATTGCATGACATCCGTCCGATGGCCTGGCGGTCCATGGTGATCAATGCGGTTGCGCAGCCCATACGGGCAGCAGCGTGCGCTGCTTCGATTCCGGCATGGCCACCACCGACAACGACGACCTCAAACGATGCCCAGGCACGCATGGGATGATCCTTCCGTGGGACGGATCGTTCAGTTTTAAATAGGCCTTTCCTGTGCGGTTGTCCATGCATCAGGTGGCAGGTCCCGGGGATCAGGTCTCGGGTCTCAGGTGTCGGGTCTCGGGTCCCAGGTCCCGGGTCTCAGCTGTCTTGTAGGTTCTCTCGTGGAAGTCAAGCGACCATGGCATCCTCCGTTGACTGAGAGGGAGTAACGGGGTGCACGGGCATTGCCGAATTCCGTGGCTGAGCAAGTTGCGGGTCAAACTTCTGGCCGGAGCGGGCGAACGCCAGTTCGCCCGGTCACGGTGGTGGCCGCCGTACCGGAGTGGCCATTGAATGGCACGTCGGTGCCCATCAGTGGCCACAGCGGGGTCCACGTTTCTATTATGACCGGGCGACCTCAATCGGTCGCCCCCACAGACGACGGAGGATGCCATGGTCGCTTGACTTCCACGAGAGAACCTACAAAGATACCTGACACCTGAGACCTGGGACCTGAGACCTGACACCTGAGACCTGAGACCTGACACCTGAGACCGAACCCCTGACTTCACGGATGGCC
>CAZIRO010000249.1:0-2821 GCA_964541595.1 uncultured Acidobacteriota bacterium | reverse complement strand
GCAATACAACTCACCCTGTTGGACAGCCGAAACACGGGAGTTATGCAACAACGCCCAACGCCGGCATTCATAAAATTTTGAAAAAGAACTGTAAATACCCCTGCTTGGTCTGGCGTTATGACCCGGATCTGGATGGGTGTTCCGATCTACCTGGGTGTGCTGGAGGATGGCTTTTGTAATGACGGTGTGGCTTGAGGGGAAGGAAGCATAGGGGCTGGCCGACATTGCGAAACGTTTAGAAGCATTTTTCCACCAGGTCCACTTCCGGTGAGCGGCCGACCCGGAACGCAGTCACCCTGACGCCGTCGGTCTCGAATACCATGCTCGTCCCGCCGGCCGGGGATCGGATCTTGATGTAGTGTCCGTTGTTCACATATTTGTGAGGTTCCATCACGAACCTCCCCGAATAGGCTTTCAGCACCCTGTTTTCACTGTAGCCAATTGCGATCCCGGTCTCGGTGAACAATTGCCGGGTGTTTTCGATGTCGATTCTGACGATCTTATTGTCGACGACCATCATAGTAACGCCACAGGGTCCCAACTGGGGACGTACCAGGTGGCACTCCGGTTTCCCCTCGTCAAGCCCCAGAAGGCGGTCCCGCAGGACCCGTTGCGCCTCTCGTACCGTCATGCCGATGCGGACGGGTCCAAGACCTCTGAAAGTGAGTTTGGACCGGCGGGGAATGGCGGAGGCCGTGCGGAACGGTGCAGGCGTGCGATCGGGAAAAAGAATGATGTCGGTGGGACTGACGGTGAGTTCCCTGATGTCGTTCAATCCACATGGCGTGCCGTGTTCGATGCAGGCGGTGGCGGTGATGGGTTGGAAGCGATCACAATACTGGGGGGATCTCGAGGGCCAGACCTCCAGGTGAAGATGGGGTGCGTCTGTGCCCACTGAACCGCTGATACCCAACTGTTGCCCCCGTCTGATCCATGTCCCCTTTTTGACCCAGATCTCATCCATATTTAGATAGAGGATTTTCCGGGTCCGGCCGTAATTTTCGATGATCAGGGTACTGTGGTCTTCCAAGGCGTTGTTCAAGGTTGCCCGTGATCCTTGCCGTCGGTCAGCAGCGCCTTCTCCTCGAGGGATGCTCGGGTCGAATCTGACATGGACCACCCGGCCTGCTTCGGCCGCATAGACTGGCTCCCCCTCGGTGCGGAAGTCGATTCCCGCGTGAAACTTGTTGCCCATGCGTGGCTCTTTGTCAGGGTATCCCAGATAGGGGAAGGTTACACAGGGCGAGCTTTTCTTCAGCACGCGTTGGGAGAGCGCCTTGATGGCCATGTCAAGCCTGTGCTGATGAAATTTATTTGTATCTTGATCGGGAATGAGCGGATGCAGGCAGCCGTCGTCGTCATACCGCCAATCACGCAATGGGGACATGGACCTGACGGTTTCTTGATCATCCAGCCAAGAAACCAGACTTGGCACAAGGATACCGAGACTCAGCAGGGCGATTCCCGTTCCCAACCATTTGATGCCCGGATTCCACGGTCTTTGCGGGGATCGCCTGGTTCCCCGGGAATGGGCCACTGCGGCTACGTTGTCCAATGCGTCATGGAAATCGAAATCAAGGCTTGAGGAGGCAGTGACAGGGGGGAGTGATTGCCGCGCCCAATCCCTGAAACCCTTCCAGTTGTGGTGGACAAGGAAATGCCTACCTTCGGAAAGCCGCATCCGGCATTGTTCCTCGGACAAGCGGGCATTTTCCCTCAATGCCCGAAACAGTGCCTCCTGCGTGGCGGCGCACGCTTCAAGATCCTGATACAGCCGGTAAGCCTGATCGCTTTCCCGGTCGAACAAGAGCATCTTTTTAGAAGGATTTCCACCCAGGACAGCCAACTGTTTCTGCAGTTTCTTCCGTAGATGTTCGTGAGTGAGCGGTGGCGGTATGTCCAATTGGTGCGACCATTTCGCCACTTCCTGGTAGCAGGGGACGAGCACCGAGAAATCCGACAAGGTCCTTTTTACCCTGTCCAGCCAGTCCATCCCCGCCGATACCGCTAATTCGACCGATCTGCTCCTGGGCGGAAGGGACAGGACACCTATGCCTGCGAACAGGAGCGTCAACAGGACGAGGACGATATCCCCTAGAGCGGAAACCTTGTCAATAAAACCGGCGGAGGAGATCAGGGTATCAACGGAGATCTCAACGATGTCGACGGCGATGACCCCGAAACTCAAAGACCAGGCCAGCAGAAGAAGTGAAATCACCAGCTCCCTGGGATTCCTGCGGCGCAGGCGACGTTCCAGGTCATCGCTGAACACGGCGGTGAAATCGCCGTTGCGAAGCGTCACCCGGATGAACCGCTTCAACACGCCCGCCCGGATCCGGAGCGGCCAGGCTCTTTCCCATAACAACCAATAGGCCCAGACCGGAACGATGATCCAGGATGCATAAAACAGCGCGACGCCAAAGATGAACAGAACGTTTGCGATCAGTTCGATCGTCCAGTATGCAATGAACCCGAAGATAAACAAAGAAACTACGAACCCGATAAACTTATCCATGGGGTTTCATCAGAGAATGACAAAGGTTGAAGGGCAAGGGTGACTGCCCCTGAGCATTTACCACCGTCATACGGAGGTCACGGAGGCAAATTCCCGTTGCAACATGTTCATTGTGTTCAGAGACATGCGTGGGGATGCGTGCAGAAATACCGGAATCCTGGCCAAACGGTGGCTCGGGTCGTTCTTCAGGGTTCTGACCACGGCGTCCACCGCACGGTCGAGATCGGCTCCGGGGGTTGCCGGAATTTGCAATTCGTCCAGGTCGGCGTAGCGAGCACGTTCACCGGACCACAGGCAGGCCAACAG
>CAZIRO010000248.1:0-2860 GCA_964541595.1 uncultured Acidobacteriota bacterium | reverse complement strand
GGACTACACTTAGGGGAGTGAACTTTCACAAAAATTTCTCATGCCACCGCAGGAGTTCGCCATGAGCGTCATGACCCCCGGTATGAAAAAAGTGTACGATTTTATTGTGCAGTTCTATCGGAAACACGGGTACGCCCCCACGTACAAGGACATCATGCGCGAGTTCGGGTTTCAGTCGCCGGCGTCTGCACACAAGTACGTGTACCGTCTGGCGCGGGAGGGGTTTATCCGCCGATTGCCCCGGCGTCACCGGGGAATTGAACTCGTGCCGGCAGTGGACGATATTGTACAGGAAGTCGTGCAGTTGCCATTGATGGGGTATATTGCCGCCGGTCAGCCGATCGAGAAGATCCCCATGGGGGAAACGATCCCGATCCCCCGGTTGATGGTCGGTAATAAACGTGCATATGTCCTGCGTGTGCGGGGGGATTCGATGATCGAGGACCACATCCTGGACGGGGATTATATCATTGTCGAGGACCGGCAGGTGGCCCATAACGGAGAGATCGTCGTGGCCGAGGTCGATGGGGAAGTGACGCTGAAACGATTCTATCAACGGAAGCACCGGGTGATCCTGCAACCGGCCAATGCGATGATGGAACCGATCGTCGTGTCTCCCGATCGGGTTCGCATTCACGGCATTGCCATCGGGGTCATGCGGAAGTTATAAGGCTTCGGTCGAACAACACGGGAACGTGGAGCAATTCCGGCCTGCGGATGCCAGTTCGGGTGTGACCCGATGACCGGTTGAGCAGTTAAAACGTGTGCACCATTCCGACGTGTGAGTGTGTGGAGCAGATGGTGACCCTGGATCAGTTTATCGTCGTTCTGGACCATCCGTTGTACCCATTGAATCTCGGGTATGTGGCGCGGGTCATGGCCAATCTGGGGTTTCGCCATTTACGGATCGTTCGGCCGCGGGCGGCGATCGACGAATGGGCGATTTCCATGGCCATGAACGGTCGGGCGATCCTGGAGTCCGCGCGGGTGTTCGACACATTTTCCGACGCGCTGGCGGATTGTGCACTGGCCATTGCAACGACCCGTCGTGTGGGCCATCGCAAGATCGCCTATATGACCCCCCGCATGGCCGCGCATGCACTGACGGGACTGGATCTCGATCGACCGATCGCGGTCGTGTTCGGTTCGGAAGACAACGGCCTGACGAATCATCAGGTGGAACAGTGCGCCTGGGTGGTATACATCCCCGGGCAACCCGGTCAGGACTCGTTCAATCTATCGCATGCCGTGGCCATCGTTCTGTACGAGATCCGGTATGCGTTACACGGCTATGCCCGACCCGATCGCGTACGGGCGGCGGCCATTGAGGGACTGCTGCGGCATACGCGGCTGGTGCTGGAAATGACCGGTTTTCTCGCGGCGGATGATCCCCTGCGGGGGATTGCCAAACTGCGGGCGGTCCTCTACCGCGCACGTCCGAACGTGCGGGAACTCGGGTTCCTCCATGCGGTGATCGATCACATGGCACGCCTCGGCGGCGTGAAACAGCGCATCTCCCCGAAAAAGACCGTCCGTGAACCATGAGGCCGTGCAAATGGATCCACTGCGCATCGGGATCGTATGTTTTCCGATGTATGGTGGCAGTGGTGTGGTGGCGACAGAAATTGGTTTTGCGCTGGCCTCCCGGGGCCATGAAGTCCATATCATCAGTCATGCGCAACCGGTTCGTCTGCGCACGTTTCTTCCGAATCTGATGTTCCATGAAGTCCGGTTGTACGAGTATCCCCTGTTTGATTCGCCGTTATACACCATCCACATCGCCGCGACGATCGCTCATCTCATCCGGTATACGGATCTGCAGATCGTGCATGCGCATTATGCACTGCCGCACGGAATTTCTGCGCTTCTTGCCCGCTGGGCCGTCGAATCGCGCCGGTGCCGGGTGATCACGACCCTGCACGGGACGGATGTGACCCTCATCGGACCCCACGCGAGTTTTGCACCGATCACGCATCTGGCACTTCGGGAGAGTGACCGTCTGACCTGTGTGTCCACGTATCTCGCGCGGGCGGTGCATCGCAATTTTGCCATTCCACTCGAACGCATTGAGGTCATTCACAACTTCGTGGACACGCAGCGGTTCGTGCCATTGCCGCCGGACGAGCGCCGTCGGCGATGGGAAACAGAAAAGTGTTTGATCCACGTTTCCAACTTCCGGCCGGTCAAGCGGGTTATCGATGTGATTCGTATTTTTGAACGCGTGCACCGGGAGATCGCATGTGAACTCGTGCTCATCGGAGACGGTCCTGAACGCGACCGGGCTGAACAGTACGTCCTGGAGCGGGGGCTGCACCCGTGGGTGCACTTTCTCGGCAAGCAGGAGGATATCATCCCGCCGTTACAGCATGCCACGGTGTTTTTACTGCCGAGCGAGGAAGAGAGTTTCGGACTGGCGGCGCTGGAAGCCATGAGTTGTGGCCTGCCCGTGGTGGCTTCCGACGTGGGAGGGATTCCGGAAGTCATCACACACGGGCAACAGGGGTTTCTCCATGCCGTCGGAGATGTCGATGCCATGGCGGCCGCGACATTGCAACTGTTGACCGATGGCGATCTCTGGTTCCGCATGTCGGAATCGGCACGTGCGCGTGCACTGGAATTCGATGCCGCACGGATCATTCTGCAGTATGAACGGATGTACTACCGGATCATGACGGGTATCCAGGGAGAGTAATGGGGGGAGCACATGAGTGAAAATCATGCGTGAAAATGCCGGGCGTCGTATCGACACCGGGTGGCAGGTCTCAGGTCCCGGGTGTCGGGTCTCAGGGATCAGGTGTCGGTGACCGGAAATGGGGATGCCTGTCCCGTTCTCAGCACCGTACTGAGATCGGGACATCAA
>CAZIRO010000247.1:0-2868 GCA_964541595.1 uncultured Acidobacteriota bacterium | reverse complement strand
CCGTTGCGGGTGATCGCTCACGAAAGAAGTACTTCCAGCAGCGCCCTGCCCCATGTGCAACTTTTGATCATCTCCCGGCCATCCGCAGCCTGCCACCTGCCACCCGACACCTGGGACCTGAGACCGGTGGCCACCGGCACACCGGTGGATCCGGTGGTGCGCATGTCCCACTGCCTGTCCCGATCCCAGAGTCCCCAACGCATTGCGTATGCGCAGGGACTCGTCCATAATAGTGCCAGTTTCCGTACGGGAGATGTGTCCCATGGCATGGGTGCGCCTGAGTGTCAATGTCGACCACGTGGCAACGCTTCGCCAGGCGCGTCGGGGGGCGGAACCCGATCCCATTCTGGCCGCCCTTATTGCCGAACAGGCCGGCGCCGATGGTGTCACCGTTCACCTGCGCGGGGATCGCCGGCACATTCAGGAACGCGATCTGGAGTTGCTTCGCCAGACGGTCAAAACCCGGCTGAATCTGGAAATGGCCACCACCCAGGAAATGATCCAGATCGCACTGCGCGTCAAACCCGACCAGTGTACGCTCGTACCCGAACGACCGGACGAGATCACAACCGAAGGGGGGCTGGATGTGGTTTTCCACCAGGATGTGGTTCGCCGGGTCACGCAACGGCTGCGAGACGCCGGTATCGATGTCAGCATATTTGTCGATCCCGACCCGGACCAGATCCGGGCGGCCCATCGGGTCGGCGCGCAGATCATCGAGATCAACACGAACGCATACGCTCAGGCCACCGAACCGGAGATCCGTGCCGGCGAACTGGAAACCATCCAGACGTGTGCCCAACTGGGTGCGCGGCTGGGACTGCGGGTTCATGCCGGACACGCACTGAACTATCATAACGTACGGCCGATCGTGGCCATCGAAGAAATCGAAGAACTCAGCATCGGTCATGCCATCATCGCCCGCGCACTGTTCGTCGGATTCTATCAGGCCGTGCGTGATATGAAAACGCTGTTGCGGAGGTGATCGGGTCCCAGGTCTCAGGTGTCGGGTCCCGGGTGCCAGGCTCGCGCGGGCATGGCATACATGTGGACTCTGCCGTGTCCACTGACAGGCACTGACGTGCCGTGTAATGACCCCTACACTCCGGTGGCCACGGTCGTGACCAGACGAGCCCGGTCGCTCGTCCCTACGAATCCAGATACCCGATCCCCGACACCCGGACACCTGGATCCTGACACCTGGGCCCCGAGACCCGACACCCGTCCCCAGGTGACCATGCGAATTGGACTGGTTGGACCGCCACAAAGCGGGAAAACGTCCGTATTCCGAATCCTGACGGGTACGGCAACGGCCGACACCCTGGCCACACATCAGCCGGAAATCGGAGTGTACGCGCTGCCCGATCCCCGCCTGGTGGAGATCGCCGCCTGGGCGGAGTGCGACCGTGTGACACCGGCACGGATTGAACTCTGGGACCCGCCGTCTCACTGGACACTGACCGACGACCGGGCGTCGCAACTCATCGGGGAACTCCGCACGATGGACGGTTTGCTGTGTGTGATTCCCGCATTCGATGTGGACCGCACCCCGTTCGACTGGTCTGTCGTATTCGACCGTGTGGCGCATCTGGAGCGCACACTCATGATGGCCGACCTGCAGGTGCTGCAGGGTCGATATGAACGTCTGCAGAAAGAGTATGCAAAACGCCATGAGGAAACACTCCTGCAAGAAAGCCAGTACGTGCGCTCGATGATGCAATGCCTCCAGGACGAACGTCCGCTGCGGGCAGAACCCTGGCCGGACGCCGCAGTGCATGTCGTTCGCGGGTATGGTCTTCTTTCGCTGAAACCCATCGTTTACCTGTTCAATATCGCCGAACGTGCGCTCGGACAGGTGGATATGCACGAGGTCCTGCATGTGGCCGGGAATCAGCGTCCCTGGGCCGGATGGGAGTACACCTGCGCGCGACTGGAACTGGAACTCATTCGCATGGATACGGCCGAACGTACCGAATGGATGCAAATGTATACATTGACCGAACTGTTACCGGAACGGCTGGTCGATTCCCTGCTGCACGCACTGGGACTGATCCGGTTCTATACGGTGCTGAAAGGCGAAGCGCGCGTCTGGCTGTTGCCCCAGGGAGCCACTGCGCTGGACGCCGCCGGGTGCATCCATACGGACATGGCACGCGGGTTCATTCGCGCGGAGGTCCTGCACTATACGGACATCGCCCAGGTGGAGAGTTTCAGGACCGCCCGTCAGCAGGGTCGGCTCCGCGTAGAAGGACGGGATTATATCGTACGTGATGGAGATATCCTGACGATTCGTTTTTCCGTATGACGTACAAGTATAGAACCCAGCCGGCGGTGAAAACCACGTGCTGCCGGCAAAACGGGCACGGCACATTGTGCCCCTGCAGGACAACGGTATCCATCAGGGATGGTGGGACCACACAGTTCCGCAGGACAACGCATCTGTGACCGTTTTCACGTCTCTGTGCTTTTTTCACTGTGTCCTTCGTCACTCCCCGTTTCACTTCGCGGTTCTCACCCGACCGCGGACGTCCTCGACGGATACCCCGCCGGAACCGACCGCGTGCAGGTTCACATCCTGCGTGACATGACGGACGACGATCCCGCCGGACCCGTCCCAGATATCGATCGTGCCATCCACCTGCTGCACATCGATACGACCGGATCCGTCATGGATCTCAACGTTACCGACAACGTCTGTGATAACGATCGCGCCGGACCCGTCACGGATTTCAACATTTCCGCGAACTCCGGACAACTCGATACTTCCCGATCCGTCATCGATGGCGATCGCACCCACGTCGCGTGCCTGGATGCTCCCGGATCCGTCATCGATGGTAATCGCACCCCGGACATGTGCGATCTCGATGG
>CAZIRO010000246.1:0-2933 GCA_964541595.1 uncultured Acidobacteriota bacterium | reverse complement strand
AAAGTCGTTTGGGCACGGCAGCGATGTGTCCATACGGGACCGCAGGATGTCGCCTTCCCGGTGGAGATCCGTGTATGCACGGGGTCCGGAAACCGCCAGAGAACGGTTCGTCCACCACTGTCGTCCACCACTGTCGTGTGGTAGGACCCCACCGCTGCCGTACCCAAATTATTCAGGAAATGAACCGCTTCATGATACCTGTGTACCGAAATTCGCCGTCACTTTCAGTCCGGACATTCTGCAATACGAATGTCCTGTTCCCGGGCACGCGCACACCAGTACTTTACCTGTTCGGATCGGCCCTGTCGACTGTACACACGCACGATCCCCTGATATGCTGCGGAATTGCGCGGATTGTGGTCCAGCACATCCAGCCAGATCTGCAGCGCACGTGTACTATCGCCCCATTGCGCTTCCAGATCGGCGGCGAGTAATGCGATCGTTTCCGCATACTTTGGAATGGTCATGGCGGAACGAATCATCTCCAGGGCAGCCGTGGTATGTCCACGTTGTGCGTAGAGCAGCGCCAGACTGTAATATCCCCAGTGGCGGCACTGCCACCATTGCAGCATCCACTCGCCCACCTGCTGTGCCTGGGTCCAGTGTCCTTCCTGAACGAGTGCGCGGGCCACGGTGAGCAGATCCTGACAGGTGGTCGCATCTCGCGGCGCATTTTGCAACCACTGATAGGCTTTGAACCACTGTTTTTCCTGCATATCCAGACGTGCGAGTGCGCGATAGGCCATCGCGTAATGTGGCATCCGATGTGTGATCTCCAGGTACAGACTCCGGGCCATCTCTCGCAGGCCCACCCCATGCAGTGCCGCCGCAAGTT
This sequence comes from uncultured Acidobacteriota bacterium, assembly GCA_964541595.1. GTDB lineage: Bacteria > Acidobacteriota > HRBIN11 > HRBIN11 > HRBIN11 > CAZIRO01. Next base: position 2,098 of record CAZIRO010000246.1, on the reverse strand, counting down.
GAAACCGCATCTGAATATTTGGTTCTGCACGTTCCGGATAGACCGTATCGAGGACCGCCAGAAAGCGCGGTACCCAGTGCTGAATCGCCGACCAGTCCTTCCGATGGATCTGCCAGAGCACGTACCAGAACAGATCTTCTGGATTATCGCTTTCCGGAATCTGTAACCATGCGAACCAGTGGGCTGCGTTCGGAAAGCGATCGGGATAACGCGCCATCAGGGGCAACAGACGCCGCATCAGGTCGGGGCGCCGGATCTCTTCCAGCCGCGCCATCACGCGCGGAATGACGTCCGTCAGCCGGTGTCGAAACGCCAGTTGCGCCAGATCCGGGAGCGATTCATCGGGCGTGACTTTGATGAGCCATTCGGGTCTGCGAAAGTGCATCATCTGCTGCACCACGCGGGAGAGCATTTCCGGCTGAAGTTCAACGCTGCGGCGAAATGCCCGCACCGCGGGGTCGATCTCACCCCAGATCCAGTGCAACACACCGAGCTGGTACCACAGCACCGCTTCCCTGGGTGCAGCATCGATCGCCGCGCGGAGTAACGCGACGACGTGTTTTCGTGGCTGCCCCAATCGCCAGAGCAGTGTGGCCATATGGGATCGACTGATGTAATCCTGGGGATTGAGTATGGCCGCGCCGGTCCATGCTGTGAAGAGCCAGCGTTGAATCTGTGCATTGTCGAACCCCGTATCGTCCACACGCAGTTCGATCTGCAGCCCGCTGTACTGCAGCAATCGCGATGTCCGGAAAGGATGCTGCAACAGATCCTGTAACCGGTCCGGAGTCCAGGTGGATAGCATCCGGTTTCTGGCCAGTGCGATCCGCAGAGTATCTTCCCAGCGCTGGGTGGTATAGTGTGCGACGGCAACGGCAACGCCGCCCAGGACAATGCTCCCCCAGAAGATGCGCATCACCACGGACCGAAACACGGCGGAACGGGACGCACGTTCCCGGACATGTATATGTGGTATGGTGTGCCGCTCCGAACGCGCCATCCGTTCGCGCATCGCGAACCGCAGTCCCATCAACGTCATGACGACCAGCGTATTGGCCGGAATACGGAAGTTCAGGTCAACCATACTGTCGATCACGAAATATACGAGTCCCATACGACATCCCCAGTCCCACAGGGCCATGCGCGAGTACCGGATCGGATGGCGATACCACCAGCCGACCCAGCTCAACAACCAGCCGAGCAATAGCAACATTCCGATGATCCCCGTATCCACGAGCATCTGCAGCCATTCGTTATGGACAAACCCCCATCGCCCGGCGGATGTGAAGGACTGAAACCGCGGAAACACCTCACCGAACGCGTTGACGCCGACACCGAAGATCGGGAAATGGATCCACATCCGGAGTGCATCCCACCACGCGGTCACGCGTGTTCCCGGATCGAGTGCCAGATCTTTCGAAACCAGACGGAACCGTTCGAGTGTTTCAATCGGCCAGGCCCAGAGTACCAGGATCCCGAGGCACAGCACGAGCGCAATGAGGGGGCGGTGCCATGCGGGACCGGACGACCGCGATCGGGGGCGGGACGGCGAACGACGGGCGATCGTACGCGGCGGCGGGAACAGGACCATCCAGGCCAGGACCAGAAGCGTCGCACTGATCCCCCCGCGGGAGCGTGAAAACACGATCCCCAGGAGGATCACGCCGACCGCGATTGTGAGCAGTACGAACCCGCCGTGATGCGCGTTCAGTACCCATCGGATCCGTCCCCAGCGGTCCCGCGGCATGAACTGGCTCAAATGCCGCCAGCGCACAAGCCAGACCGCAACGGCAATGGGAAAAATGATGCCGAGAAAATCCACGAAATGATTGGCATTGTAAAACGACCCGCTCGCACGTTCCGGTGATCCGGTACTCCCCAGGAATACCGGTGCCCATCCGGTCCACGTACGGATCAGTCCGAACAGTGCCTGTACCGTCGCGAATGTGACCAGAATGTCCAGGGTGGTACCGATATGCGCACGGCGGCGCCATCCGTATGCAACAGCGGCGGCAACGGCCGTTACGGCGCCCCAGTCCAGGAGATCATACAGGGTTCCTTCGGGAAAGACCGAAAGTGGCCGCAACGCGCCGGACGG
>CAZIRO010000245.1:0-2975 GCA_964541595.1 uncultured Acidobacteriota bacterium | reverse complement strand
CACACCGGTGGATCCGGTGGTGCGCATGTCCCATGGCCTGTCCCGATCCCAGGTGCATGCGCTTGACCGGGGTTGCGGGAGTGGTTACATTTAACGTTGACCGGGTCTGTATTCAATTTATACCGGGTAGTGAGATACGAATGACATTACAGGGGTCGCTCGCAGATATTCAACTGCCGGATATCGTCCAGCTGGTGAGCACCACCGGGAAAACCGGAATGTTTCTCCTGAAGCGACATGCACAGGAGGGGCGCATATATTTGAAGGACGGCCAGATCGTCCATGCCGAACTGGACGATCTGGTGGGCGAGGATGCCGTATACGAAATGGCGATCTGGAGTGAGGGGGAGTTCACATTCCACCCCGGGGTTGCCGCACCACAGATCACCATCCACCGTAGCAATACCAATCTCTTCATGGAAGCCGCCCGGCGGATTGACGAATGGCGGGTACTTTCCCGCAAGATCCCTTCCGTCGATATGGTCCCCGAACTCATTCCCAACCTGCCCCAGGGACGCAGTCATGTGCAACTGAATACGGGCGAATGGATGGTACTCGCCCAGATCAACGGTCGGCGGAGTATCCGGGAAATCGCCCGCCTGTGCAATATCAGTCTGTTCGATACGGCCAAGATCCTGTATGGTCTGATCACCCATGGTCTGGTGCGTCTGTGCGCGGCGCCCGTGTCGGACGAACCCGCCCGGGACACCGGCGTGCAGGGCGCCGGTGTGGAAACCGGTACGTTTCGGACGCGCGTGACCGAAGACATGGCGGCGTCCGGTGTCACGGAGGCTTCCCGGGATCGCCATTTGCTTCAATACCTGGAACGGGTCCAGGCGGTCAGTGAGGAAGTCCTCGGTGCCGACGCCCGCGAGATCATCCAGATCTATTGTCAGCAGGCCCGGCAGGGCATTGCCAACGGCCAGGGTATGGAAGCCGTCCGTGAAGCAGTGGTCAACATCGTCAAAGCGGTCGCACGCACGCAGGGTGCGGACACCGTGGCGCGTCTGCTGAAAAGGATTCGGGCGATCAAGATCTCCTGACACGCCACATTCCTTCTCCCATTTTCCCGACGTGCTTCATCCGCTGTAACTTGCGTATCCGCACATATCTCCAACTCATGAGGATGTCTGTTTCATTCGAATCTGGAGGGCCATCATGCATATCCATACACGTTCACCCCATATTGTCGTCATCGGGGGCGGATTTGGCGGGCTGGAGACCGCATTTTATTTGCGGACCCGCCTGCGGGATCGTGTGCGTATCACCCTGATCTCCGATCGGGACCATTTTCTGTTCAAACCGAATACGATTTACATTCCGTTCGGGTTGGACCCCGACCGTCTGAAGATCTCGCTGGCACTTCCTGCACGGCGTCGCGATATCGAACTGCGTATCGGCGCCGTGCACGCGATTCATCCGGATCGCCAGGTCGTGGAATTTGATGGCGGTACGATGGCGTATGACTATGCCGTGATCGCCACCGGTGCGGGAATGCGTGCGGAGGAAATCCCCGGTCTGCAGACGTTTGCACAGACGATATGGACACCGGAAGAGATGCTGCGTCTGCGGACCTCCCTGTTGCGTTTGCGTGAAGACCTGCACGGTGGTGCCACCCGAACCGTTCTGTTTCTCGTTCCCCCGAACAACAAGTGTTCGGGGCCGCTATACGAGATGGTGTTCATGATCGATACGTGGTTGCGGCGTCAGCGTTTGCGTAACCGGGTCCGGATCATCTGGACCACCTATGAACGGTCGTTCATCCAGGCGTTCGGACCTCGACTGCACGAAGTCGTACGGGAAGAATTCGCACGCCGGGATATCGTCGGATATACGGAATGGGTGGTCGATCATGTCCAGCCGCGCTCGGTGGTATACCGTCACGGTGCTCAGGTGACATACGATCTGCTGATCGCGTTTCCGCCGTATGTGGCCGCCCGAAAATTCGCAGCACTCCCTGTAGACGATCGGGGGTTTATCCGCACCGAACTGACCACCCGGCAGGTCGTGGGTATCGACAACCTCTATGCGGTCGGAGATACGGGAGATTTTCCGGTCAAACAGGCGTTTCTGGCATTTTTACAGGCGGACGCGGCGGCAGCGCATCTCGCCAGCCGCATACTTCACCGGAAGTTCGATGCCGGGTTCGAGCCGGTGAGCATGTGCGTCATGGAGATGCTGGACAGGGCAACGTTTGCCCAGGTGCCGTTGCGTTTGACCGGCGATCCCGATCAGCCGATCGACGTGCGTCCGGACGCGCAGGCAGCCTATCGCGTCGGCACATCCCGTATCTGGCGACTGGGCAAGCACCTGCTCGGTGTGTATCTGCCCTGGCGGTTTCGAAACGGCCGGCCGTTTCATGCCGGACTTCCCTGGCGGATCATGGACGCCGGATTACGGATCATGGCCCGGGCATATGCCCATTGAATCGTCCGGTTGCGGAACGGTGCGACGTTCCCATACCGGTAAACCGGTTCACCTGGGCGTATGATTCTGCCGCGGCGCTGCCGGATAGGGTTCCGGAATGTACTCCACGGTGGGCACGCGCCGGACCGGCTGGGGATACAACTGCATCAATGCGTAGACCTCTTTCGGTACCGCGTATGTCACGCGCAGTCCCCATTCGCGCAGTTCTTCCGGCGTGATCGGACGATCGTGCGTCCAGTGCCCCTCGGCGAGCATCCGTGCAAGCGCCCGGGCGCGGTCTTCGGGCAACTTGTCGGCCACGAGTTCGTAGACCATATGTTCGACCTGCCGGATGGCCTTTTCGGCCAGATCGAGCAGTACACAGAACTGGTCAGACAGCGCGGACGGGGATTTCAATCGCGCGGCACGCACGATCGATGCAGCGGGATACTGGCCGAGTTGCGGATCCACCGGACCGAGCACAGCGTTTTCGTCCATCACGATCTCGTCGGCGGCGAGGGCGATCAGTGTGCCTCCGGACATGGCGTAGTGTGGAACAAATACGGTGA
>CAZIRO010000244.1:0-2984 GCA_964541595.1 uncultured Acidobacteriota bacterium | reverse complement strand
CGACCATCCCATGCCCGCTGGCGTGTGCGTTTCGATCCGGACGCGGATCTGGACAGCGTCATTGCACGAATCCGGGCACTGGGGATTCAGGTACTGCACGCATATTCTGCACTTCACTATCTGACCACTCCCGGCATCATTGTGGCAGGTCCGGCCACGCGGGTGGCCGAAATGCTGCGATGGCCCGAAGTCTGGTGGATCGAGCCGGTGGAACGAATGGAACTGATGTTGACAGTGGCGCGGGAACTGCATCAAACGGGCGTCGGCGACGGCTGTGCGGGCACCCTGGCAGAGGTTCCAGTGTGGGGTGCGGGCATTACGGGTGCGGGACCGTCGCCATCATGTACGGCCACCCCCGGTTCGGAAGAACTCATCGGGATTATCGATACGACATACAACAGTCCGGATTTTGAGTGCAGTTCGGGCATCCCGAACTGTACCATTTTCAAGTTCGTTGAATACACTACGGATACAGGGTGTGATATCCACCACACGGTCACGAACTGCATCTCGGGGCATCCGCACGGCTCCGGATCGGCGGGTATCATGGTCGGCAGCGGCGCACAGGACGGTGGCGAGACTCCAGTTGAGGCCTGTCGACGGAAGGGACACGCTTTTGGCGCACGCATCTGGGCAGTGAAGTGTGACAGCGGGCCGGGCGACCTGAACTGTTTGAACGACTGCCATGGTGGCGCATATGAACAGACGCTGACCAACTTTTTTGTCACGAGTTATGCAGAGGGCTCACGCCTGAGCAATCACAGCTGGGGATGCAGCGGGTGTGATTACGATGCGGGGACGGAAGTGGTGGACGCGTACGCGTACGACAACGACAACGATCCAACGAACGGCGTGACACAGACGTATCTGTGGTTCTTTGCGGCGGGCAACAGTGGTCCCGGGGCGGATACCGTGGGCACACCCGCGCAGGCGAAGAACGACGTGACGGGTGCGGCGGTATACAACGGCGTAAATGGCAGTTGCTGGCCGGGAGACAGTCCACCCTGTGACGAAACGAAACTCGTGATTTACAGTTCTCGCGGACCGACACCGGACGGACGGCACGGGCCGGATGTCGCGGGGGCCTCGCAAAACGTTTCCTCTCCAGATGACGGCAGCGGGTATCAGAACTTCAACGGCACGAGTGCGGGGACACCCAATCTGACGGCGCTGGCCGCGCTGATTCGGGACTGGTTGCGACAACGGTACGGCATGGCAAACCCGAGTGCGCCCTTGGTGAAAGCGCTGTTGCTCAATTCCGGTGACTACATCACGAGTCCGGGTGAGGATCTTCCGGGAACCGGCCAGGGTTGGGGCCGGCCGAATCTCATGAATCTGTGTGATGACTGGTCTGTTGCGGGGTGCGGGACGGTCAACAGTCGCTGGCTGGAAGGGACGTTTACTGTAACGGGCCAGACCCAATCGCTGGTATTTCAGGTGACCGACAGTACGGTTCCCCTGCGGTGTACGCTGGTGTGGTTGGACCCACCGAATCTGGCGGGACTCGGCGCCCTGATCAATGACCTCGACCTGGTGGTCACGGCACCGGATGGGACGTGTTATGCGGGGAACGATTTCACCGGGGCATGGAGCAACGCGGGATGCACGACAAGTGACAGTGTGAACGTCGACGAAGGTATACGGGTTCAGAATCCCATGACCGGCGTGTGGACCGTCGAGGTCGTGGCGGCCAATATTGCGAGTCCCCCGCAGCCGTTTGCGGTGGTATGCAGTGGTGCACTGACGGATCCCGGTCCCTGGGCCACGGCCGTGGGATATACGGTGCAGGACGTGTGCCCGTTCGGTGGTCCGAGCCATAACAACGGTATCGTGGAACCCGGCGAGACGGTGACACTTCCGGTGGATCTTCGCAACGTCGGGAGCGCGGACCTGACGAACATCACGGGGACGATGACCACGACCACACCGGGTGTGACGATCACGGACGATGCCGGTGCCTGGCCGGATCTGACGGTGGGCAGTACGGCCACGTCGACGGACCATTTCCAGTTTGACGTATCGGACACGTTCCCATGCGGTACGCCGATCGATCTGGACATCGATTTGACATACGACCAGGGGAGCAACGCAACCGGTGTGAACGTACCGACCGGCAGCGGAGGGCCGTGTTACGTATGCACGAGCAATCCGCCGGACTTCTCGATCACGTGTGATCCGTCCGCCATGCAGGTCGGTGCGGGTGGGTCGGTCTTTACCGCATGTACGATTCGGTCCCTGTACAACTTTACGGGAACCGTGACACTCTCCTGCACGAACCTGCCGGCCGGGTGGACGTGTACGTTTACACCGAATCCGGTGACACCGCCGCTCAATCAGAGTACGACTGCGCAACTCGCGATCCAGACCGACGCCTCCACACCGCCGGCCACGTATACGATCACGGTCCAGGGTACGGACGGTACGATCACCCGTACGTTCGACGTACTCGTGACGATCCCGGACATTCGTCCGGCTGGTATGCAGGTCGACATATCCGGTAACGGTATCCTGGAACCCGGAGAGACCGTACTGGTTGCCCCGGCGTGGAGCAATCAATCTGCACTGCCTATTACATTCACCGGACGGGCATCGCAGTTTACCGATAACACTTTCGCCATCTATCCGATCAATGACACCACGGCAGACTACGGTACGATTCCGTCCGGCGGCATCCAGAGTTGCCTGTCCGCAACCGGAGACTGCTACGTCATGTCGCTGCCGAACCGCTCACCGCGCCCGTTTGATCATTGGGACACGCGCTTCACCGAAACGGACAACCTGGGAGGCGTCCACACCTGGACACTGCACGTCGGCAGGAGTTTTATCGATGTTCCGCCGACGCATGTGTTTTATCGTCACGTGGAAACCCTGCTGCATCACGGGATTACCGGCGGGTGCGCACCCCGTATGTACTGTCCGACGAACCTGTTGAACCGTGCGCAGATGGCCGTGTTCATTGCGATTGCGCATGCGGGCGGGGATGC
>CAZIRO010000243.1:0-2996 GCA_964541595.1 uncultured Acidobacteriota bacterium | reverse complement strand
GGGAATGGGACAGGGGAACCACCGGATCCGCAGATATGCCGGTGGCCACCGGTCTCGGGTCCCAGGTGGCAGGTCTCAGGTCCCAGGTGTCGGGTGTCAGGTCCCGGGTCCCAGGTGTCAGGTGTCGGGGATTACTGGGTTCCTTCCCGGATGGTGTTTTCTTCCACCGCCCGCAGGCTCAACGTCAGCCATACCGTCAATCCGAACAGCGCGGCGCCGGTCATGACGTGCAGTGTGGTCACGGTCCACTGCCGGGTCCACCAGACGACCAGTCCCCCGAGAAGCAGCTGGATTCCCCAGCCGATGAGCAGCCACCGTGCGGGCAGGGTCACGGCACGATATGAACGAAACCGGCGCAATATGGGAATGGTGACCGTACCATATGCGAGGCCGAGGAACAATCCGCCGTACCGGTGCAGCATATGCGCCCATATCTTGACCGCATCGAACTGCATCTCGGCGGGAGGCCAGAGCCGGCCATACGCGAGCGGAAATGTGGGTACGGCGAGACCGGCGGCAATATGACGCATCCATGCACCCAGCAGGATCTGCCCGAACGTCAGCACGACGAGAAGACCGGCCCAGGGCCACCAGCGGCGTTGTGTCCCCGCCGGTGTACGTGCGGTTGTTCGGGGCGGCCAGGATGGGGCGGTGATGACCGCGCATGCAACCATCGTGGCAAACGTGATCTGTGCCAGTCCCGCGTGGGCCACGGAAACCACGGTCGGCAATTCCAGCAGGACGGTCACCCCGCCGAGCACCGCCTGAATCATGATCAATACCCAGACCGCCGTGATGCCCCGCCGTACGGAGACACGCAGGTCGGGTGTGCGCAATGCCCGTATCCACAGGACGGTGACCAGCGTCAACACGATGCCCGCAATCACCCGATGCCCGTATTCGAAAACGACTCCCCCTTCCCACCGGGTCGGGACCAGACCGCCGAATGCTGTGGGCCAGTCCGGAATGGATAGACCGGAGCCGGTCGTCGTGACCAGACTCCCGGCCCCGATGAGTCCCCACATGGCGGCCAGTGTCCAGCGGGCCAGGCGATGGATATGTGCCATACGTTCCGCCACTGTCGTCCAATCACCGCTCGTCCGAATCGTACACGGGCGTGATCGTCATATCCCGGCCGTGAATGCGGAGTTCCTGCATCGTAAAACCGGGGTTCAATGCCGCCGATTCACTACCACTGTAAGAGAATTCAACAGTAACCGTCTTGCCGGGCTGGACCTCCACGGTGACGGTCTTCGCGCCGAACTTTTCATGCCAGGCCTGCAGCACGTATTTGCCGGCCGGCACGTTCTTGATTTCAAACGTGCCGTCATCACCGGTGACGGCAAAGAACGGATGCGGCAGGACGCCGACATATCCGATCATCCACGGATGCACATCGCATTTGATCTGCAGCATCACTTCCGGCGCTTTCAGATTGAACTCGTTTTCCATTCCCTGGACCGGTTGCGCCACGTTGAAGTCATTCCCGGCTTTCGACCACGCGTGCACATTGTGCAGCGTGGGATCACTGTTGCGCACCTTGAGTTTTTGCCCGATCATCACGCCCGTCACCCGGGGATGGTAAATGCAGCCTTTCTGATCGATGAGGGCGGGTTCTTTCGGCGGGGAAAATTTGCCCTTCAGACCCTCTTTGATATGCACAAACACGTTCTTCAACGTACCGTTATCGTTCACCACGACCACTTCCTGGTACACCTTTTTCCCGCGATTCAGTTCCAGGCACTTCGGATCCGCGCCCATACGGATCAGTTTGTTCCGCGGGGCTTTGCCGGTAAATACCACCTTCCCCACGATCGTCCCCGTATTCCCGGCTGCGTGGGTCAGGACCGGTGTCGTGCCGAGGAGAAATACAAGAATTGCGAACGCCAGACTCCAGCGTTTCATCGGACGCCTCCTGTATGGAGATTCAGGGATTCAGCCATCCAGGAGCATGCGCGTCCTGTATGCATGTTGCACGCTCCTGTATGGTTGAATTCGGGTGCAATTTCCGTGCCTATACCACACACGCCATCCGGTTTTTCCACACCAGGGGGTCAATCTGTACGGTTGCCCATCGGTCAGCCGGTCACAGTCTGTCGTTTCAACGGGACAGTTGTCCACTGCGGGATGCACACCGGTTCCCCGGCAGTAGACCCCGTCCCGGCGGCGCACACACCACTCCCTCGCTCACGAGCGGGCCGATCGCCTGCGCCGGATCAGCCAGTCCCACAGGGTCATCCCGCGCGCCTGGGCCCGTGCATGCAGGATCAGGCCCGCGAATGTCACCGCAATGGCGTATGGAAATGCGAGTAAAAACAGAATGGCCTGGTTGTAACTGCGTGCCATCCGCTGTCCTTCTTCAGATTGCGTGAGTCCGGTCACGCACATCGCGCACTGCCCAAACGCCGGGACTACGGCACCGAGGACGTAAACGAGGACCACCACAGGCACCAGCCACCGAATCATGCGACCCTCCCGTACGGCGACTCATGATCCGCTGAGATGCAGTACGCGCACGCCGTCCGGCCAGATGAGCGCGAACAGTACCGCGCCCGTGATCAGCAGACCGATGATCACTGTCACGATCAGGGGTCTGGTTTCAAATCGCAGGTGCATGAAATTGCCTGCGATGAACCCCGCTTTGACCAGCATGAACGCAATGAGCGCCAGCACCATGAAAACGCGGGGTACGTGCATGTATTCAAAGAACAGCATCAACGCCGTGAGCACGAGGAGATAAAACCAGGTCATGAAGTACAGACGGTAGCCACTGCTGTGTGTCGATCCGGTCATTCACCCCCTCCTGCGGGATGCTTGCATGCAATACACTACATTTTATGTCGATGCAGGGAGTTTTGCAATCCCGACCTCTCTGAAATCGGGACAGGAAATGGGACACTGTGGGTATCCATGTGGCCATGCGATGTCCCCAGCCCATGGGATGCCCCGTCCCCTGTCTTCCGTCTCCTGTCTTCCGTCTCCTGTCTTCCGTCTCC
>CAZIRO010000242.1:0-3004 GCA_964541595.1 uncultured Acidobacteriota bacterium | reverse complement strand
TAGACATCCAGGGACATTACCAGCGTTTCCCGGATCGGGTCGATCGGCGGATTGGTCACCTGCGCGAACCGTTGTTTGAAATACGTCATCAACGGGCGATGAAATCGTGAAAACGGCGCGAGCGGCGTATCGTCGCCCATTGACCAGACCATATCCTGGCCCCGTGTGGCCATCGAGCGCACGATCATCTGGACGTCTTCACGGGTCCATCCGAATGCACGTTGCCAGCGATGGAGTTCTTCGTCTGAAAAATCCGGATGCGGTGCATGCCACCCGCCCGGATGAAACACCCGCTGGTGTGTCTGCACCCAGCGGACGTATGGGCGACGGCGGGCCAGATCGTTGAGAATATCGGTCTTCTGGAGAAACCTTCCGGACCGTGTATCCACGGCGATCATATCGCCGGGCGACAGTCGGCCCCGGTATTCGACCCGTTCGGGGGCCACATCGATGACACCGGCCTCGGATGCGACAATGACCAGCCCGTCTTTCAGGATCTGATACCGCAGGGGACGCAACCCGTTGCGATCCAGTACCGCACCCACATAATGGCCATCCGCAAAGACAATCGCCGCGGGACCATCCCAGGGTTCCATCAGTGCTGCATGGTATGCGTAAAATGCCCGCCATTCCGGTGGAATGTCCGAACGTTTTTCCCAGGCTTCCGGAACGAGCATACGCATTGCGTGCAGGATGTTGCGCCCGGACAGCACGAGCAGTTCCAAAACGTTGTCCAGCATGGCAGAATCACTGCCTCCGGGCAGGATCACGGGTTTGAGGACCGCGACATCATCCCCCCAGACCGGTGCCGCGAGTTGGGATTCCCGCGCCCGCATCCACAGGACATTGCCCGTCAATGTATTGATCTCCCCATTATGGGCAAGGAACCGGAACGGTTGCGCCAGCGTCCAGGCCGGCCACGTGTTCGTACTGTAGCGTTGATGAAACACGGCGAAATCGGATCGGAACTGCGGGTCCCACAGATCGGGATAGAACGGTGCAAGTTGACGCGCGACGAGGAGACCCTTGTAGACGATCGTTCGATGCGAGCAGGACACGATATACGCGTCATCCAGACCGTGCTGACGCCATGCGGATTCCGTGGCCTTACGCGCAAGATACAACTGGCGTTCATACTGCAGGAGCGGCATGTCTTTCAGAGGTTCGACGAGCGCCTGTTCGATTACCGGACAGGTGGCCCGGGCTTTTTCCCCCAGGACGTCCGGCCGAATGGGCACCGTGCGCCAGCCAATGACACGTAGACTGCGGTCGCGCATCATCGCCGTAAGGATGGCACGCGCGTGTTCCGCACGATCCATGTCCCGCGGCAAAAACACCATCGCCACAGCCAGCCGATGCGGCCGCTGCAGCGATAGCCCCATACGCACGACTTCCCGCAGGAAAAACGTTCGGGGCAACCGGACGAGAATACCGGCGCCATCCCCGGTGGCGGCATCGGCATCGAGCGCACCCCGATGACTCAGGTTGACCACTGCCTGGACGGCCAATCGCACCACCTGACAGGAGTATCGCCCATCCAGCCGGGCGATGAATCCGACCCCACATCCGTCGTGTTCGAACCGGGGGTCGTACAATCCCGGATATGCCCGCTTTGAGCCACCCATGGGATCTCCTCCCGAACGGGTCTGGTCATGATGCGGGAATACAACACCCGCACAGTCATCGTATATCCAGGGGGTGAACCAGGACCCGCGTAGGGAGGAGCCTCACGCTGTTATCACCATCGGCGAGGCGGAAGACGATGGATGCGAATCCAGTGCGGGTCACCATCCGCGCGGTGACGCAAATCGCGGCGCAGGCAAAATGGAACCGGCCATCCGACCACGCCTGCGTGTGTCATGCATATCCTCCCGAAGAACGATACCGCCTAAAAAGTATGCCTGAACGACGCATTCGTCAATATCCGAGATCCGGGGATCGGGACAGGCCATGGGACAGGGGAACCACCGGATCCACCGGTGTGCCGGTGTTCACCGGTCTCCGGTCCCGGGTGTCGGGTGTCAGGTATCCGGTCCCAGGTGTCAGGTGTCAGGTCCCAGGTGTCGGGCATCAGGTCCCAGGTGTCAGGTATCCGGGACGGGAGACGGAAGACAGGGGACGGGGTATCGCATGGGCTGGGGACACCGCATGGCCAAATGGGCACCCACGATGTCCCATGGCCTGTCCCGATTTCAGCCGAGATCGGGACAGGCCATGGGAACAGGGGATGCACCGGTTTCAGGTATTCGGGATCGATTTCGTGACTTTACGGTCCATCGCGCCACGCTTCTCATTCGTCATTTTGCCATCAGCGGTATCAGGCGACGGTCGCGCATACGGGACGGTTTGCCGTGATTTCCATCGGGTTCACGCGGGATGCCGTTCTTTGCCAGTGTACCCTCCCAGTCCGCATGCACGCTCACGACCGCCACTGCGCCGGCTCCCATGGTGGGACTCAGGCGACCGGCCGAAATGAACGGCCACTGTCCCTGAAACCCCGGCGGCGGCAGCGTCTCGTAGACGCTCATACCGGCACCGCCGAGAATAGCGCGCAGGGCCTCCGGATCACTGCCGAGCCCGAGACCCGGCCCCACGAAGAAATGTGCGAGATTGCGGATCACTTCTTTGTCCGTATCTGCAACGGATTGGGAAATCAATAAAAACCCCACACCGGCCTTGCGCAGTTCACGAATTGCCCGCCGAATGGTGTCCCCCAGAGGTCCGGGTTGCGTCTCCTGCGGGACCACCCAGTGCGCCTCGTCGATGACCACGAGGATATTCGCCGGTCGCCCGCGCGCCCACATCCGCAGTGCCTCACCCCGCAGCGCGAGCATGAGATGCGCGGCAAGGAGAACGTCCTCCTCCCGGGACGGGTCGATCTGGATCGTCCAGAATGCCGGAGCCGGTTCACGCATACGGGCGATGAGCGCGTCCGCCGGGACCTGACCGGGACGGCGGCGGAACAGTGCGGCGACGTCCTCAAACGCCTGCCGAATCGCCTGCA
>CAZIRO010000241.1:0-3039 GCA_964541595.1 uncultured Acidobacteriota bacterium | reverse complement strand
CTGACACCGGTGGCCACCGGCATATCTGCGGATCCGGTGGTTCCCCTGTCCCATTCCCTGTCCCGATCCCAGGTTCAGTCCGTTGACATTCCCTTCCGCCGTACCCACAATACTCATTCAATATCGTTCGGGAAGTACAGCGATGACGCGCAAAGATCCGGCAGACGACGGGTACACACTGGGACAGGGACGCGTGGTCAGTGTCCATCGCCGCGCGACCCCGTCCGACGCCACCATCGCGAAACCCGCTGTGGAACACATCGAGATCGGTCCCTGGGGCGTGCAGGGAGACTACCACGCCGGCCGGTGGACGGTCCACGGGAGCGGCAAGAAACGTCCGAACCACCGGATGGTCACGATCGTTTCCGCTGAACTGATCGCGTGGATTGCCCGCCAGATCGGTATCCAACTTCGACCGGGAGATCTGGGCGAAAATATCCACGTCGTCGGACTCGGGGATCTCACCCGGATGCGTCCGGACGATCGCCTGGTGTTTGCGAGCGGCGTGGTCCTGCGGATTACGGGACAGAATCAACCCTGCCGGAAACTGGACGGTTATCATCCAGCGCTGAAGACACTGCTGCGCAATCGTCGGGGTGTTCTCGCCGTGGTTGAACGGACGGGCCGGATCCGGCCTGGTATGTCCGTACTGTGGCAGCGCGGACGCGGGCAACCCGACGGGTAAGCGGGGGCCGCGACCGGAACCGTGGTGCGGGGAATCACCATGGGCGTGCTGGCAGACCATCAGATCCGAGCATACGTGGCGCAGTACCGCATGATCGAACCGTTCGCGCCGGAACTCGTCCGAACCGGGGTCGTCTCCTTCGGCACGGGATCGTACGGATACGACTTCCGATTGGCCGACGAGTTTGTCCGACTGGCACCGCACATCGGATGGGATCCCAAACAGCCGTTCCGCGGCGACCGGGAAACGTTTACCGAACGCACATTCTGGATTGCCCCCGGAGAGGTGATCCTCGCCCGTAGTCTGGAATACTTTCGTATCCCCCGGGACATCCTGGCCATCGTGTTCGGAAAGTCGACGTACGCACGGTGCGGGCTGATCGTCAATGTAACACCGCTCGAACCGGAATGGGAAGGGTATATCACCATCGCGCTCATCAACGGCGGACGATATCCGATCCGTATTTATGCCGAAGAGGGTATCGCCCAGGTGATCTTCCTGCGGGGCGACACCGTGTGTCAGACGTCGTACGCGGATCGGAAGGGCAAATACCAGCGCCAACAACGCATCACGTTGCCCACGGTGGACGGGTCTTAACGGTGCATTTCCGAAGTGATGTGAAGTAGAGGAAAGCATCGAGGGAAAAGTGACGAAAGTTCCGGGCACGACGTCACTTCGCGTCGCGATTCCATGCATGACCTTTCCCTCGTCACTTCGGAAACGCACCACTGAATATCCCGGTGCGCCGGGAAAGGCATGGACACCCTGAAGGTACGGTATTCGTCGACCTCCCCGTACGGAGCGACACGGACGGAGTCACCCATGCGAAGGTGGAAGACCCGTATCGGTATCGGACTGTTGCTCGGTGCCGCGTTTTTCGGCGTACGGTACATTCCGGCGGGTGGCCATGCGTTGCTGAGCCAGCCGGTGTGGCTGTTCTGCCGTCCGATGACCGGCGTACACGGCAGGGTGTTCGACACCCCGACGCGCTGGCTGCTACCGTTGCGGTTTTATGTCGGCGTGATGGAAATCGAAACCACGGGGACCCGGTTCCCGCCGCAACTCCGGGTCGACTTTCTGGACCGCACGTATGCGGTCCTTCCCGGACACCCCGGCCGGTACCGCATTTTACTCGTGCGTTCCCGTCGATACCGGCAACGGCCCGTGCTGGCGATCTCCTGGAAAACATCCGACACGACCGACATCGCCGTGCGGATTCGCCAATTTGACTGGTGCCGTCCGCATACGGGAATGGTCGTCCATTCCCGGGATGCACATGCGGATCAATGGATCGTGCCGCTGCCGCACACGCTCTATTTACTGTATCCGAACGTCCGCTGGCGTTCCGTGGAAGTGCATCCCATCGTGCCCGTACGAATACGCGATCGGGTGGTTCCGCACGTCACGATGTGGGACGATCTCCGAATACTGCCCCTCGGACGTGACACACGCGGAACGTACACGTGGCATGCCCGCATCCTGCAGCACACCTCCGGCTGGCTGACCCTGCGCATGCATGCGGACTGTACGGGCGACTGTTCGGATCGGATGGTCTGGTCCGTGCGAATCCGGGGCGTTCGTCTTCCGGAGAAAACCGGTCAGACACATACCCCACCTTCCGGGACGCGTTCCGCATCGCTGTATCCGGTGGTTCTGGTCCTGATCGATGCCCTGCGAGCGGACCATCTGCGATGCCGTCCGTTGTTCCGTGAATGGTTTCCCGCAGTGTATCGACTGTGCCATGACAGCTGGCGATTCGCGGAGGTCTACACGCATTCCGGATGGACCCGGACTTCCGTAGCGTCCCTGTTGACCGGTTTGCTTCCGCATCAGCATTCCGTACGGGGCTATCGGGATATGCTCCCCGAAGACGTGCCCTATTTACCGGAGATCCTGCACCGTGCGGGGTATCATACCGCCGCATTTGTCACCAACGGCAACGTTTCCCGGGCGTTCGGATTTGATCGGGGATTCGATCATTTCTGGTGGTTTCCGGAACGGATTCGCACTGTCAGTCTGCACGTCCCCGCTCCGATCGTGGCGCATGCGGTGCAGACGTGGCTACGCGTCGATCCCCGGATTCGTACGGGACCGTTTTTCATTTACATTCACTTTACCGATCCGCATACGCCGTACACCGCTGCCCAGTCCATCCGCGCGGTGTCCACACTGTTGACCCCGCAGTGGATCCACCGGTTCCAGCAGTTGTCTCTCCTCCTCCGGGAAAAGCGGGCAGTATCCCGCCTGACCCAGTATGCATACGACGTGTGGATGGCACTGTACGGTTTGAACATGGTGATTGAACAGTTGATGCGGGACGGCCGGTACCACCGGACACGGATCGTGGTCACGGG
>CAZIRO010000240.1:0-3040 GCA_964541595.1 uncultured Acidobacteriota bacterium | reverse complement strand
TTTGAAATCGGGACAGGCCATGGGGCACCATGGGTCCCCATTGCGGTCATGCGCTTTCCCCAGCCCATGCGATGCCCCGACCCCTGTCTTCCGCCTCCCGTCCCGAATACCTGCCACCTGCATACCGGACACCCGACACCTGACACCTGACACCTGACACCCGACACCCGACACCTGACACCCGACACCTGACACCTGGGACCTGACACCCGCCACCCGGGACCGGAGACCGGTGGCCACCGGCACACCGGTGGATCCGGTGGTGCGCATGTCCCATGGCCTGTCCCGATCCCAGGTTTCTTTTCTCGCAGACGCGAGATATAATTCCAGAGGCTCCCCCGCATCCGCACCGTATCCACCTTCACGCTCCGGATGGGCCTTCCAGACGGGCAACCGAGCGGGATAACTACCAATGGAGGGATTGCATGGATGTGAAATGGTGGATGGTCATCGGCACCCGCGAAATCGGTGCCGTCCTGGTGATCACAGTACTGCTGACATCCGCCGTCTACGCCGCACAGGCGGTGCGCAGTTCGATTCTCCCGTACCCGATCTATCGGAAGACGCTCAACAACGGTCTGGACGTCGTCGTGATCGAAACGCCGGAATTCAAAAACGTCCTGAGTTACAACACCCTCGTTCTCGCCGGCGCCCGGAACGAAACCGAACCGGGGAAGACCGGACTCGCGCACCTGTTTGAACACATTCTGTTCCGACACCGTTATCGTGGAGAGGACGGCGGATACGAACACTACATGACCCTGTTGGGAACGCACAACAACGCCTGGACCTGGTTTGACGTCACGTACTACCACCCATTGACATTTGCGCAGAATCTGTATCCGCGCACGACGGATTTCGGACCTCTCCCGAGCATCGTTGAACTGGAGGCCGACCGGTTTGTGCGACTCGATTTCACGCAAAAGATCTTTCAAACGGAAGCCGGAGCCGTTCTCGGCGAATACCGGCGAATATCGTCATTCCCGTCCCTGAAGATGTCGGAAAAGTTACTGGCGCTGATGTTCCCACATCACTCCTACGGGCACACGACCATCGGCTATTATGAAGACGTACTCGACATGCCCAACGAGTATGCGGCGGCGCTGCGTTTCTACAGAACCTACTACCGTCCCAACAATGTTGTACTCGTCATTGTCGGTGACGTGCGTGCCGAGGACGTATTTGCACAGGTATCCCGCTATTATACGGACTGGGAACCGCACGCGACCCCGCCGGTTCGACCGAAGGGTACCCCGCCGCAAACCGAACAGCGGGCCCATGTACCCTGGCCGGCGGACGTTGCGCCGCTCGTCTGGGTCGCCTATCGCATGCCGGCATACCGTCCGGGTACCGTAGAAAGCGGGGTTATGGATCTGTTACAGGAACTCCTTGTGAGCGAGGCAGCACCCCTGTACCAGCGGTTGCGCTATGAAAAACAGTCCGTGAGTCTCCTCAATTTTGCGGAGGGCACGCGGGGATTCGAGAGTTTTGACCCCCGCGTACTCATCATCCAGGCGCAACTCTATAAGGACCGTTTTCAGCAACAGGGAACCGCATACTTCGATGAAGTCATCCGCGACATCGTCGCCGGAGTCGAAGCCCTGCAGACGTTCGATCGCGCACCCGACGCCAAACAACGGCTGCAGATTCTGAAGAGCAAATTCAGATACGACTTCATGGCGCAACTCTCCAGTCCGGCGCGCATTGCCGAAATATTCGCCTGGTACTATCGGTTCAACCGCGATCCGCGAGTACTCGATCAGGTCGTTCGCGGCGTACAACGGGTGCGGCCGAAGGACGTTGCGGCATTCGCCCGGCGCTATTTGATTCCGGAACGGCGCGTGATTCTCACACTGGCGTATGAACCGCAATCGACCTCTGAGGAGTCCAACCCATGATACGGCATCCCGATCTGTGGTACGCAACATTCGGGGTCCTGGTGCTGATCCTGGCGGGTACGAGCATCGGTGCATCGTCCGGCCCACGCGTGGTCACCGTTGCATCGTCCGCTCCGCTCATCCACATCAAGGTCATGGTCCTTGCGGGATCCGCCATGGATCCCCCGGGTATGGAAGGGCTGGCATATTTGACCGCACGTATGATCATCGAAGGCGGTTTCGGCGATCCCGACCATCCCGTTACGAAAGAACGGCTCGCCGAACTGACACAACCCTGGGGGTCCGGTGCATACCCCACCGTCCTGGTCGAGCGTGAAACGACCACGTTCTCGATGACCGTTCCCGCCGATCGTTTCCGGGTGTATCTGCGCAATGTGGTGCGGCCGATGTTCACCCGGCCGCTGTTTCTGGCCGAGGAATTGGAGCGGTTGCGCAACGAAACCCTGCAGCAACTGCGTTCTCTGCGGTTCGAGCAGATCGAGCTCGTGGGTCTGGTTGCACTCGACGCTTACATCCACGAGGGAACGGCATACGCGCATCTCCCGATCGGAACGGACACCGGTCTGCACGCCATTACGGTGGATGCAGTACGCCGGTTTTACCGCACGTACTATTCCCCCGCTGCCATTGTCATCGGTGTCAGTCGCGACGACCCCGGAATCATCCGTATGCTGCGCTCCGCACTTGCGGACACGGGACGGATCACGGCCGAACCGTTTGCCATCCGGGAACCGGAACCACCGCCCCCGATCCAGCAACGGTCCGTGATGATCATCGCACTGCCAAATGCCATCGCCACGGGCATTCATGCCGGATTCCCCATTCCGGTCACCCGCTCCCATCCGGACTACTGGCCCCTGTACGTGGCCACGCTCTGGCTGGGTGCGCACCGGGACAGTTTTTCCCACCTGTACCAGGTCATCCGCGAGGAACGGGGCTACAATTACGGCGACTATGCGTATATCGAACACTTCGAGGGACGACCGTTTCATCTCTTTCCGCCGACGAATACACCCCGCCGTTATCAATATTTCAGTATCTGGATCCGCCCGGTCGACCACCGGTACGCGCACCACATTCTGAAAGCCCTGACCTGGGAACTCGAACACTTCATCCGTACGGGATTGACCGAGGAACAGTGT
>CAZIRO010000239.1:0-3116 GCA_964541595.1 uncultured Acidobacteriota bacterium | reverse complement strand
TCGCTTTGGATATGGAAAGCGTCGCTATCGCCCGGTTCGCAGCGGATCACGGGGTTCCTTTCGTCGCCATCCGCGCCATTGCCGATCCGGCCCAGAGCAATCTGCCTCGATCGGTCGCCCATGCCTCGGGCAGCCGCGGCGACATCGATCTGCAAAAGCTGTTTTCGTATGTACTGGTGCGTCCGACGGAGTTCGCCCCCCTGCTTCGACTGGGACGGCACTTTCACGCCGCCCAAAGAACGTTGAAGCGCGTCGCTCGACAGGCAGACGCCTCCTTTTTGGCGCCGGCAACGGACGAATCGACCGGTAGATTGATCCAAAAGCCAGAGACTCCCTGATACCGCATGTCGCCTTGCCAACACCCGCGGTGAACAGTACCCTCGGCATAACCCATCAAGCATTCAGCCAATCAGTAAGACAACCATGTCCACACGCATCATCGACCTGCTTGCAGAGCGAAAGGGAGAAAACTTTCGGCTGCATGAACACTATCTCAATCCACAAATGGTCAAAGTACTGAAAACCATTGGCTATGATCGGGTTTATACAAAGGCACAGGGACAGTATCTGTATGATCAGAACGGCGCCGAATACCTCGATCTGCTGAGCGGATTCGGCGTGTTTGCGGTCGGCCGCAATCACCCAACGGTCGCCACGGCGCTGCGGGACGAGTCCGGTGTATCCACTGTACGCCGGATCTGCCGCGTGCTGACGGAACTCGGGTTGGGGTATCTGCGCATGAGTCAGCCGTTGAGTACGCTTTCGGGAGGCGAAGCGCAGCGGTTAAAACTCATCCGGTTGCTCGCTCGACCCAATCCGGAACCCACGGTGTTCCTCCTCGATGAACCCACCATCGGTCTCCATAGTGAAGACATTGCCCGCCTGCTTGCTGCCCTCGACCGGTTGCTGGAACGGGGACATACGGTCGTGGTCGTGGAACACCATCCGGAAGTTATCCTGAATGCGGACTATATGATCGATCTTGGACCCGAAGGCGGTGATGCGGGAGGACGCATCGTTGCAGAGGGTCCCGTGCTTTCGCTCATCGAGGATTCGACCCTCGAGACCCATACGCTGCGGTATTTACGGACGGTCTTCGCGAGCGTGCGAGAGGTCCGCCGTTAGCGCGCACGTGTCCCCATAAACCCAGACGGCTTCACGTGCAATCGTGCGGACCCAGGGAGACGTTCGAAGCATTCCCTGCCACTCGTCCAGCGTATAGACCACCAGATCAACGGGAACCGGGAGATCTGTCGTGTCCCATACGGCCGCCCGGGTAGTGAACGGACGTTCAGCGTGTTTCACAATGATGACGATGTCCAGATCACTTCCAACCCCCCAATCCCCGCGTGCATATGACCCAAAATAGCCAATGGCGAGGATGTCACGTCGATGTTTCGTCAGTTGATGGACCCATTGACGGATCGCCTGTTCCACGGTCCGAAGGTCCGGCCATTTGAGCACGGACGAACGTAAGGATCGCACGGGCATGCCGGATCGCCTCCTTGCTTTGTAAAGGCCCATAATGCTCGAACGGCGCACCTTCCGGATGACTGTTCGGATAACGCGGCGGAATGTAAAAATTGTCCAGGACACGCGCCTTGTCGATGAGTTCTTCCGGCACATGCACGGATTCAGGCAATTCCCGGAGCAGTTTGGCAATCACATGCCCCCAGGCTTCCTGTCCCAGGTATAAATGCAGGGCTTTCACGGCTTTTTCGGCTGCTTGCTGTGCAGCAAAGCAGGCCCATTCATGATGCCCTGCACGGCGTGAATCTTCCGCCTGTTCGAGGTCCCGAATCGCCTGTTTGAACCAGTCTGCTGAACGATTGGGCATCTGGGTGCCTCGCTATCCGGTCAATGCGCTCGATTACTGAGATCAGGACAGGCAATGGGACACGAGGTGTCCCGATTCGGCGACGGCATGGTCCCACCTTCCGGAGTCAACATTTCCGGACCCCCTGACACCCGACACCTGGGACCTGACCCTTGAGACCTGACCCCCGACCCCCGGTGCCGACCGGTCCATCCGCCCATCCGGTCCATCCCCTGTCCCATTTCCTGTCCCGATCCCAGATTGATTATAGTGCCCATGTGTTCAGGGTTCAGGTTGCATTTCCAGTAACCGCATGGCTGCAGAATACGGATCCGTTTCGCCACGGGCAATGGCATCGATCGCACGTTCGAGCGTTTCCGCGTCCAGACGCTGTTCGATGCGCTGAAAGAAGAACGTCTGCATGGCGTTATACAGGCGCATGCGCGCGTATGTCTGCCGCCGCCGGACCCATTCTCCGGATGTGTGCAGGTAATCCCGATGCTGTTCCAGTGCATTGTACAGTTCGTCGACTCCCTCGCCATGCACGGCGTCGGTCAGCACGATTGGCGGGCGCCATTCGGTTTTCGGTGGGAGCAACGTCAGTACATTGCGCAGCTCCTGGCGCATCCGCGCGGCGTCCCCGCGGTCTTTCTTGTTGATCACAAAAATGTCCGCGATTTCCATCAGACCGGCTTTCAGGATCTGGATCTCATCCCCCATCCCCGGCATGAGTACGAGCAGTATGGTATGCGCCATGCGGGCAATGTCCGTTTCATCCTGGCCGACCCCGACGGTTTCCACCAGAATGGTATCGATACCGAACGCGTCCATGAGATCCACGACGTCAAACGTCGAACGTGTAATACCGCCCATCTGACCACGTGTGGCCAGACTGCGAATGAACACGCCCGGGTCACCCTCATGGTCCTGCATACGAATACGGTCCCCGAGAATCGCGCCTCCCGTAAACGGACTGGTGGGATCGATGGCCACAACACCGACGGTACGATCCCGTTGCCGAAACGAACGAATGAGCCGGTTAATGAGGGAACTCTTCCCCACGCCGCCGGGACCGGTGATCCCGATGATCCACGCACGCCCCGTTCGATCATACACCTGTTGCACGATCTGACGCCCCAGATCCGGCGCGTCGTCCAGCCAGCGAATGGCGCGTGCGAGTTGACGGATCGTATCGGTGTCGAATACGGTCGGATGTTCCATGGATACCCACCTGGAAAAACAGTTTCCCGGCGTTCGATCGTCTGCTGGATACCGTACGGACGATCGACGGAAGGGTCCC
>CAZIRO010000238.1:0-3120 GCA_964541595.1 uncultured Acidobacteriota bacterium | reverse complement strand
CGGCCCACCGGTGGATCCGGTGGTGCGCATGTCCCATGGCCTGTCCCGATCCCAGCGTTTTCAGTTGACCGTATGTAAAAGGTGGAGAGTCTCCATTCCAGGAGAGCGTGAGATGTGTTGTCAACCGGAAGTATCGTCCTTTCGGGATCTGGATATCTGGCAAAAGAGTATACAACTGGTCCAGCTGGTGGTGGAACTGACCCGGTCTTTTCCCATGCAAGATGCCGATTCCATGGTGCTGCAGATTCGGCGTGCGGCGCTATCGATTCCTGCAAGCATTGCAGAAGGCTGGGAACGTCAAAAACCCGAAGAGTTCCGTCAATTTCTTCAGATCGCGCTGGGCAGTTTGCGGGAACTGGAAACCTGTCTGTTTCTGAGTGAACGTGACAACTATTGGGATGCGGGGACAATACAACCGATCCACGATTTAATTCAGGGGCTGCATGAACAGATTCTGTGTCTTTTCCAATCCCTGAAGAGGTCATTAGTGAAGTCACGAGAGGAAAGTGACGCGGAGTGACGTCGTGCATCGATACTCTCGTCATTTCTCCTCTCGTCACTTCACCAGGGGAATGGGCCGTTTAGATTCCGCGTTTGATCGCCGTTTGCACTGGCCACCGTTCCGGATTTACTATGAATCCCCGAAACCGTATGTACGCCTCCACCGATGGGGTGTGGTTGCGAAACGGACGCGAGGACCGGCAATGGTTGCGAATGTGGTACCCACGGATATCCGTTTGCGTCGTCAATTGCCGCGCGCATGGCCACTGTTTTTCCAGTCATTCGGACGTTTGCGTCCGATTCAGCGGATGACCATCCCGTTCGTCTTGCAGGGTCAGCACCTCGTCATCATGGCGCCCACGGCGTCCGGCAAGACGGAAGCCGTGTTCGCCCCACTTGTGGAACAGTGGGCGCGTGCGCGCTGGGTTGCGCCGTCGATTCTTTACGTGGCACCGACACGCGCGCTGGTCAATGACATGGCCCGCCGTCTGGACGTCGTCACAACTGTGGGCATGACCATCGGCCGGCGCACGATGGACCATCGCGAGGTGCAGCGCAATCGCTTACCGGACATTGTACTGACCACACCGGAGTCACTGGATTCGATGCTCACCCGGTTTCCGGAAGTCTGGACGCGGCTCCGTGCATACGTACTGGACGAAGTCCATCTCATCATCGGCGAAGATCGGGGGGTGCAACTTGCGGGTCTGATAGCACGGCTGCGTCGAATCGTGGAACGTACGGCACAACGCGCACCGGTTGCATTTGTACTCTCGGCCACGATCGGGTCTCCGGAAAACGTGGGACACAGGTTTTGCGGTCCGACGTTCCGGATCGTCCAGCAACCCGGGCAGCGCTGGTTGCAGTGCGACGGCATGATCGCCTGGGAAGGGGATGCGCAGACGGCGCTGGAAATCGTTCAGTGGATGCGCACACACGGGCATACCAAGGTCCTGGTATTTGCGAACACGAAAATGCAGGTGGAATCCCTCAGTACGCATTTACGGATGCAACTTCCCGGGAACGCCGTATTGACGCATCACGGCCGGTTACCGCGCAAGACCCGTTTAGAAGTTGAACACGCGTTTCGCCGCAGTGCACTGGCCGTATGTGTGGCGACGACCACGCTGGAACTCGGTATCGATATTGGCGATGTCGACGGGGTGGTCCTTGTCGGGGCCCCACCGTCGATGGCGTCGTTTTTGCAACGTGTCGGCCGCAGCAATCGGCGAGCCGATGTCATTCGTCTGCTCGCGTTCCACCGCGATCCGCTGGAGGCGATCTTTCTGGAGACGTTTCTTGAACTTGCGGAATCCGGTTGGGTGGAACCGAACCCGCTCCACCGTTCCATGACCGCCGCCACGCAGCAGATGTTGTCCTATATCATGCAAAAACGGCGTGTGGGCACGACACCCCACGCGTTGCGTGACCTCGTGCGCGCGCTGGACCTCGATCTGGACGTGTCCGTATGGATCGCACGCAGGGAAAATCAGGGATGGATCATCCGGCAGCGCGGGTTGTGCTACCCCGGTCCGAGACTGTTCGAGGCGTTTGAGAAGGGGTACCTTCACTCGCTGATCGGCGATATCGAGCAGCCGGTCTGGCAGGTGGTCGATCGGCAGGGGCAGGTCGTCGCGGAAATTCAGGTCGACGGATGGATCCCACCGGGAGAACGGTTGTCCATCGGGGGACGCATCTATCAGGTACTCGAAGTGCGGTTTCCCCGATTGGTCGTGCAGTCCGTACGAGCAACCGATCCGGACGCCCGTACGGTCTTTGCAGGCGCGCCACCTGTCTACTGGACGTATCCGATCGGTCCGTTTATCCGGCAGAAACTGTTTCCGCATATTGACCCGACAGTGATTCCCTTCTATGTCATCGATGATCGCTGTGTGGTGGTGCATGCGTTCGGATACCTGCACGCACTTGTCTGGAGTTATGCGGTTGCGGAAGCGCACGGCTGGCATGTGGACACCGTCGACGGGTTGTCGACATCGTTTCGGATGCGCGGCGGTATGCATCCGCACGCATGGCAACCGGATACGCATACGGTACGCAGCATTCTGCCCGCCGTTCAACCCGTTCTGGAACGTATCATTGCCCAGGGTCCGTTCTATCGCATTCTCTCGGAGGACGAACGGCGGCAGCATTTGGAATGGCGTTTGCAGTGGCCGGAGTTTGCGGCGTTCCTGCAACAACATCGATGGGGGGAACTGGATATCGGGTCATGAACCACTCGGCAACGAGACGCATCGGTTGGGGACTCGTCAGTATCTGGGCCACGGTGCTGTTCGGTGTGATGCTCATCGAGGGCGGAACCCTGGCGTTGTCGCGGTTGGTGTTACACCTCGGGGCGGCGGTGCTCGCCGGTGCTGTGCTCCTGTTGCACCGGCGACGGCAAAACGCCGGGATCACTCCCGGTTGGCTCTGGATCGGTCCGATCGCGTTTTTCGTATATATTCTCGTGTCATTGATCCCGCTGCCGGTCGGGTTGTTGCGTATCTGGAGCCCGAATACGGCGGCCCTGTGGCAGACCGCGCATCCTGCGTTTTTCCGCGATATTTTGACATCGTTTCCGTTGGGGCGTGAGGTATGGCATTCGTTGCAGCACCTGCTGCC
>CAZIRO010000237.1:0-3231 GCA_964541595.1 uncultured Acidobacteriota bacterium | reverse complement strand
CC
Source organism: uncultured Acidobacteriota bacterium (assembly GCA_964541595.1). Lineage (GTDB taxonomy): Bacteria > Acidobacteriota > HRBIN11 > HRBIN11 > HRBIN11 > CAZIRO01. The sequence goes on along the minus strand of CAZIRO010000237.1, from coordinate 3,229 downwards.
ACCGGCACACCGGTGGTTCCGGTGGTGCGCATGTCCCATGGCCTGTCCCGATTCCAGAGACATTGAATTGCCGGCCGGCAAAGACCACCTTATTTTAGAGAAATTCTCCGGGGTCTGCCAATGGGTGTTTCTGCCGGGATCGGGACGGGAATATGGAACGGAGAATGCACCGGATGAGCGAATGGCCCGGTCGATGCCGGGTGCCGGGTCTCGGGTGTCAGGTCCCAGGTGTCGGGTGTCCACGCATCCTGGATGACCGTATATCGCGGGGTCCATCGGGACGCCCCCTGTCCCATTGCCTGTCCCGATCTCGGATGTTCGGGTTTCGATCTGTACGCAATTGGAGCGAACCATGTGCCGATCTCCGCTGTTGACCTGTTTATGGCTCAGCAGTGCACTGGTGTGCGGTCCGGCGCAGGTCAGCGGTCATACCGGATCAATGTCCGCACCATCGATCGTATTGCGGGTGGCGGCTGCGGCAAATCTCCAGTTCGTGCTGGATCCGCTGCAGGAGGTCTTTCAGCAGCAGTATCCCCATATCCGCGTGCGTGTCGTGTACGGGTCGTCGGGACAGTGGTATGCACAGATCCGCCAGGGCGCCCCTTTTGATCTGTTTCTATCGGCAGATTGGACATATCCGGAACGGCTGTATCGGGAGGGTCTGGGAAGGTCACCCCCGCGTGTATATGCTGAAGGCCGACTGGTCATCTGGGGCCGCCGCGACCGGCGATGGGCCATAGAGCGGGGGTTTCGACTGCTGACGGACGCCCGCGTACAGCGGATTGCACTGGCCAATCCGCAATACGCGCCTTACGGGGTTCGTGCCCGTGAGAGCCTGCAATATTACGGCCTGTGGCAGCACCTGCAGGGGAAAGTGGTCTACGGCGTGAGCGTGACCCAGGCGTTGCATTTCGTCGTTTCCGGGAACGCGGATCTCGGCATACTTGCGCTGGCGCTGGCGCGTGCTCCGGCGTTGCGGGATATCGGGGTGTACTGCATCATCGATCCGCGCAGCCATACGCCGTTACGTCAGGGTGCGCTGATCCTGCGAGCAGCATCCCATCCGGAGACGGCACAACGGTTCATAACGTTTTTGCGTACACCGATTGCACAACGTATCCTGAATCAATACGGATTTCGAACCGGGTCAACTGAAGATGAACCGCCTGCGGGGTACTGTGCACCGCCTGCAAACGTCCGGCGAGATCACCCACGTTGAAGTCCGCGTGGCGGATCACGTCTTTCATGCCGTTGTCCTGGATGCACCGGAAACTGTTCCGTACCTGCGCGTGCGCGCGCCGGTCGATGTGCTGTTCAAGGAATCTGAAGTCTTCCTCGCCCGTCCGCCATTGGGACCGATCAGTACTCGGAATCGGTTCCCCGGCCGCGTTCGACGGATTGTGACTGGACGGATTCTGGCACGGGTGGAGATCGTGTCCGACGTCGGTGTCATTGAGTCGCTGGTCACCCGACAGGCAGTGGAAGATCTCGGGTTGCGTGAGGGAGACAATATCATCTGGCTGGTGAAGACGACAGAAGTCAGTCTGATGGCCTGTGCGGAAAACAGCGTTCCGGATACCGGATCGGGTATGAACCACGAATCACCGCCGGTGCGGAACACCGGGAGTCCGGATCTGTGAATGCAATCTGTACCGTTTTTCCGGGGCGGTTATGGAATGGGGACCCATTGTCCTTTCCATTCGTCTGGCTGTGGTGACCACGTTGATTCTCTATGGGATCGGTATACCGCTGGCGTACTGGCTTGCGTATGGGCGCGCGCGGTGGAAGGTCATCGTCGAGGTCCTCGTCGCCATGCCGCTGATGTTACCGCCGACAGTACTCGGGTTTTATCTGCTCGTTCTCCTGGGACGCACGAGCCCGATCGGACGGTTATTGGAGACCCTGTTGCACGTTCGACTCGTGTTCACGTTTACGGGACTGGTCGTTGCCTCCGTCATCTATAGTCTACCGCTTATGGTGCAGACCCTGACGGGGGGATTTGCCTCATTACCCTCCACCCTGATGGATGCCGCGGCCACGCTTGGAAAGTCCCGATGGGTCACCCTGCTGCGGGTGCAACTGCCGAATATGAAAGCGGCCCTGCTGACAGGTGGCGTACTGTCGTTTGCCCATACGATCGGCGCGTTCGGCGTTGTCCTGATGGTCGGCGGGAACATTCCCGGCGAGACACGCGTTGCCGCCATTGTGGTGTACGATCTCGTACAGGCGCTGGATTATTCCCGTGCCAATATGTATGCTGCCGTTTTGTTTGCCATCAGTTTCGGGATCCTTCTGGTGGTGTACTGGCTTAACCGCCGCTGGAGGCTGGTCTGATGCTTGAGGTACAGCTCGTGCGCACGTTGCATACGCCCCGGGGACCCATGCAACTGGATGTGGCATTGACAGTCCGACCCCACGAACTGGTCGCGATCTTCGGGCCCTCCGGGGCCGGGAAGACTTCCATTCTCCGGATGATCGCCGGTCTCATGCGGCCAGACCGGGGATGCGTGCGGTGGCGCGGGACCACCTGGTACAGCGACCAGCACGGTGTGTTTGTGCCTCCGCAGCGTCGTCCGGTGGGGATGGTGTTTCAGGACTATGCGTTGTTTCCCAACCTGACTGTTCGCGAGAATCTCGCATTCGCCCTGCCCGCACACGGCGATCGCCGGTGTGTCGACACCTGGCTGGAACGGTTTGCCCTGCGTGCACTCGCCGACCGGAAACCCCATGAACTCTCCGGGGGTGAACAGCAACGCGTTGCTTTGGCAAGGGCATTGATCCGCCGACCGGAAGTGCTGTTGCTCGATGAACCCCTTGCCGCGCTGGATCCCCGATTACGTGTGCGCCTGCAGGACGAGATCCTGGAGGTGCACCGCACCATGAGGATGACCACGATCCTGGTCAGCCATGACATTGCCGAGGTGTTCCGGATGGCCACGCGTGTGTACGTGTTGCAGGACGGGCGGGTGGTGCAGGTGGGTACGCCGGAAGAAGTGTTCATCCGGGGACGCGTCAGTGGTAAGTTCCGATTCGTCGGAGAAGTGCTGGACATCCGCAGTGCCGATACGGTCTGGCTGGTGACGTTACAGGTGGGCCAGCAGGCCGTTCGGGTGGTTGCAGGTGAACGGGACGTCGCACGCATTCGTGTTGGAGATCGGGTGGTAGTCTACGCGAAGGCGTTCAACCCAGTCCTGATCCCGATCACCTGATCCGTTGCGGGCACGAGCGC
>CAZIRO010000236.1:0-3300 GCA_964541595.1 uncultured Acidobacteriota bacterium | reverse complement strand
TCTTATCCCAGAGACGAACAATATTTCTGACTTCCCCCGCACGATGGGTCAGAGAGATAAAGAAACAAGAGGTAAAAAGAGACCCTTTTTCCTGAGGTGTTGAGACAAGCATCTTTTCCCAGACAACAAGTGGACGGCGCTTGCCGTTCTCAAGGCCAACGCGGATAAAACCGAGTCTTGCGTAGAAACCATTGGCTGGCAAATCCACGGGGCATTTGAGACGAATGCCGATTTGACCAACACGAAGAGCGTTTTCTTCAACAGCTTCTACCAATGCTCGGCCTAATCCTTCTCCCCTGCACTCTTTTTTCACGCACACATCGTAGATGGTTGTCCATCCATCGCGACGGTGACGGAAGCTCACAAATCCAACGAGTTTGTCTCCGTGTTCGCAAACAAGGAGACCACGGTGATGCAACCGTTCTTCCAGACTTGCCCGCACTACAAAGCCTAAAGCGCTTCGGTTATCATCCGCCAGTTGCTTAACCGCATCAATATCTTTTTCTTCTGCCCAGCGTACACTCGCCATGCCTAACATCTCCCCGAGGAAAAAAATAGGGTGTCTCGGACGGAAGAACTTTCAGGAAAGCCAGCCGATCAGGGGTCAGCAGTCGCCTGTGGTATTGTTCGGTGCGCAGCCCCTGGCCACCGATCTTCAAGGTATCGGCGATAGACTGGCCGAAAACCACGCGAACCGGCTCCGGGAAAACTTTCCCGTTGATGATGACACCGGGATGTATCGGAGCACCATGGTCTCCCATGGCCTCATACCGTCCTGAGCACCTTCACCCGTTCAACGAAGTCTTTCGACCACCGGGTCGTCCACACTCTCATCGGCCAGCAACTTCATTTGCCGCCTTACCGACCAGGTTCTACACCGGCGAAACGGACATATTCGGCTGCAAAAGCCAGTGCCGCCCGAACATCCTCGAGGGTAAGACACGGGTGGGAGTCCAGGATGTCATCGATGGTCTCGCCGGCGGCGATCTTCTCCAGAATGAGGTCCACTGCAATGCGCGTTCCGGCAATGTGGGGCTTCCCGAAAAGCAATTTTGGATCGATAACGATGCGGGTCATGAATAACCCCCTATGATGAAATTACATAATAAGTCACCGATAATTCCCTGTCAATTGAAGCCCCTGAGATCGGGACGGGAGATGGGACATCGAATGGACTGCATGCGCGCCCGTGGTCAGGCGCCGGGTGTCGGGAATCCGGGACGGGAGACAGGAGACACCCATCCCATGGAACAGGGGCATCGCATGGCCGAAGAGGCACCCACGGTGTCCCATTCCTGTCCCGATCCCAGAAGTCCACGGATCGGGATTCAGGGGATCGAAGGCCATGATTTTTGTCGAGGGTTGACTTTTTCCTGTGACTTCTCACGTCGTTTCTTCCGTCACTTTACCCTGGAAGGCACATCCACTCAGGGTTTCAACAGGCGGAAACGGATCCAGTCCAGCACGTTTTTCAGGGGTCGGGGCACACGCCAGCGGCGAATGTCTTCCGGACGAATCGGTGTGATCTCCCCCTGCAGGTACATCATCTTGCATTGCACCCGTTGTAACTTGCCACTCGACGTTTTCGGAATCGTTCCCGGTGCAACAAGCAGGATTTCATTGATCGGGATACCGACTTCATGCAGCACCTGGCGCCGGATCGATTCTGCAAGGTGCGGCCACTGTTCCGGGTGTTTTTCGGTAATCTCGACCACCACGACGATCCGTTCGGTTCCCTGTTCCCGTTCGGGTGTACCGAAGGCGATCACGCCACCTTTGCGGACCCCCTCGACGTGCATGACCGCGCGTTCGATGTCCTGCGGATAGTAATTGCGACCGCCGCGGATGATGATCTCCTTCTTGCGACCGGTCACGAACAGCATCCCATCGGCAAGATAGCCGAGATCGCCCGTAGCCAGCCAGCCGTCGCGCAGTGCGGTCGTCGTGGCTTCCGGATTGCGGTAATACCCGGCCATCACCGAGGGACTGCGGACCTGGATCTCGCCTTCGTGGCGTTCCGGCAGTTCCGCACCCGAGTCGTCCACGATCCGCACTTCGGTATTCGGAATGGGCACCCCGCAGGCCACCCATGCGAGTGCGGACGCATCACGTCGTTCGGTGGGCACGGCCTGACGCCGGGTTTCGAACGTCTCCCGATCCACCCAGTCCACAGTGTATCCCTCTCCGGGTCGGCCCAGAGTGACTGCCAGGGCGTTTTCCGCCAGGCCGTATGCCGGCATAAACGCCTGTGTCCGGAACCCGAACGGTCGGAACCGTTCGGCGAACCGTTCCAGCGTTTCGGCGAGGATGGGTTCGGCCCCGCACAGGGCAATTCGCCAGGATGACAGGTCCAGATCGTGCAGTTCGATGTCCCGGATCTTGTATGCACAGATGCTGTAGGCAAAGTTCGGTCCAGCGGATACGGTCCCCCGGTATGCGGTGATCGCCCGCAGCCAGAACACGGGACGACGGAGGAACTCCAGAGGCGACATCACATACAGATGCACCTGCCAGTACAGTGCCCCGAGAACCATGCCGATCAGCCCCATATCGTGGTACAGGGGCAACCAGCAGATGCCGATGTCGTCCGGACGGATGTCAATGTGGAGACCAATGTTGACGATGTTCGCGAGCAGGTGCCGATGATACAACTGGACACCTTTCGGACGTGCGGTCGATCCCGAGGTGTACTGCAACAATGCCGTGTCGTCCGGATCGACCGGAACCGGATGGTCGAGCGGAGGCCCCTGTGTCAACTGATCATCGGTCAGGACGGTAAACGCGACCTCCGCGCGTTTGGGAAAATCGTACAACCGGGTGAGATTGCGATCGGCGACGATCAACCGGGCCTGGCAGTCGTTCAGGATGGTGATCATATAGGTCCAGTAATCCCGGATACGATGAAAACGCACCGGGGGGTAAATGGGTACGGGCACGCCACCGGCCAGGAGGGTTCCCCAATAGGCACCGAAAAATGCCTCGGAAGTGGGTAAAATGATCAACACGCGGTCGCCTTTCTCCAGGCCGTGGGCGCGCAGGGTACCCGCACAGGTCTTTCCCAGTGCATAGAGTTGCGCATACGTGAGCGTTCGCGTTGGTTTGACCCGATGCATCAGCGTATACGCCGGCCGATCGCCGATCGTACGCACGTGATGTTGTAATACGTCCGTTAACGTGTGCACGTCCCGAAGTGGTTCGGCCATGGACCGTACCTCAATATGGGTGGTTTGGGGTGTCGGGTCTCCGGTCCCAGGTCTCCGGTCCCAGGTGTCGGGTATTCAGGTGTCAGGTATCCGGAAC
>CAZIRO010000235.1:0-3312 GCA_964541595.1 uncultured Acidobacteriota bacterium | reverse complement strand
GACGCGATGTGGCCGGACCCTCGGCGGCACGGATCTACCGATGGATCTCGGATACGCCCGGATCACGTGGCGATTCGCGCTGATCGGCGCGGACCATCGGGGTGTATTGCCCGGTGATGAACCGTTCTGCACAGGCGCGGCTGCAGAAGTATACCCGTTCGTTTTTTCGTACCGCTTGCACCGCCGAGGATATCGGAATGTACCGGCCGCATACCGGGTCCTGCACGAGGACTTCCGAGCGACTGCGCGACGATTGCTGTGCGGTCGCGGATGTGGGAGACATCCACCGGCGTATCCAGCGCCGGACCCACAGTACCACAAGACTGAACAGCAGCACTGCCAGCAGCCAGCGCGCGAAACGTGTGAGCACGTACCAGAATGCACGCATGTATTGCAATCTCAGGGCGCCGCTGTCCGGGGATCAGGTTCCGGAGGACTGCATGCGCTGTTTCATCTGCTGCAACATTTGACGGACAAAGTCGGCGTACGGATAGTTCGGATGTTCCTTTAACAGACGCTCATAGATGGCAATGGCGCCTGCGCGGTCTTTATGGTACATGCCAAGGATCGTACCCTTGAGAAACATACTGTCCGGCTGGTTCGGATCCATGGCGAGTGCCTGATCGGCGAGCTGGTCCGCCCGTGCATAGTCACCGATGTTCATGTAAAAGAATCCGGCTTCCGCGTACATCCGTGCTTCCTGCGGTTGCAGGGCCAGCATCTTCTCATACGCGTCCTTTGCCTGATCGTTCTGATTCGCCAGGGCATACAATCGGGCGAGTTCCAGCCAGGCGCGCGCGTCCTGCGGATTCTGCTCGACAGCCGCAAGACGCCGTTGCAGTTCCTGTTGCCACTGCGGATCATTGGCCCAGTTCCGTTCAACGGGCGGATGGTCCGGCGGTAGATTCGTCGTTCCAGCCGGGTTGTTTCGGGTCGGTGTGGACTGCGCCATACCGGGGGCCATTTGCTGGCTCAACTGTCCCGGAGAGGGGCGATCCAGCTGGCGTCGTCCACCGGCGATGACCCATCCCAGGACAAATCCGAACGCGAGACTCGCCACGATCAGCGCCCATGCCGTGCGTTTGTCCATATGCCGCACTCCGTTCATTCGTGAAAGTGTCCGATACGGAGGATCCACCGTTTGTTCACAAACCAGATGCAGATGTGTTCGTGATCCACCACCGTGGCAAAATCACCGGGCAGATTGAGGAAATCCTGCACGCGGTCCTGTCCCTCACGTAAATGCGTCATGATGAGGTATCCGTGAAACGCGCGTTCCGGGTACATCTGCAGTCGCACCCGCGCCCGCTGGTCCCAGGTCACGTGTTTTTCCATTTCCGGTACGCTCTGGAAGGACCACTGCACACGAATGATGTGCTGTTTGTTGACCAGCCAGACGAACGGCGGTGTGGTCACCGCGACGGGCACGAACTGACGGCTGTCGTTCAGCACGTTCTGGATGTGTTCCATAGTGATCACTTCGCCGACCGTTTCCGGGAGGAACAAACGTCCCGACCACTGTTCGTGTCCGAAATCCAGAACGAGTTCCGGAGACTGTACCGGGCCTCGGTACATGTAATACCTCTCCGGCCGGTGGGAATATCCGCTTAAAATATAGGACATTCCGACGGGGCCGTCGAGGGCCGGGCATTGAGATCGGGACAGGCAATGGGACATGCGCACGCACTACCGGATCCACCGGTGGGCCGGTGGTCACCGGTCTCGGGTTCCAGGTCTCAGGTCCCAGGTGTCAGGTGTCGGGTCTTAGGTGTCAGGTCCCAGGTCTCAGGTGTCGGGTCTTAGGTGTCAGGTCCCAGGTCTCAGGTGTCAGGTATTCAGGTGTCGGGTATCCGGGACGGGAGACGGAAGACAGGGGACGGGGCATCGCATGGGCGGGGGATCGCGCATGACCGCATGGGGACCCACGGTGTCCCATGGCCTGTCCCGATTTCAGCAGGGCACCATCCGGAATGAAGAAGGGGGGTACCATAGCGAACCGGGTGGGCAGTGGACCATGCGGTCCGATTCAAAACGCCACGTCCACAGTCCACTGCCACCGCGCAACCCGGGGTTCTCCCGCGGGTGCGGTCATTCGACGCCAGGTTTCCATACCGATGCGCACATTCTCTCCGGGATAGAACCACATGCCGAAAGTCGCATCCGTGGTCCACGCGGAACTGCCAGGCAGGGTGTACCGTTCGATGCGGATGAACGGCGCCAGGAGGGGACGCAGATTGTGCGCCATCAGGATGTAGTAACATTGAATATAATACGCCGTATGGGTCTCGACCACACCGTCCGGACGCCGACGGTCGGTCGCGCGCAGATAGGCACCGATCAGCCCCCAGCGGTATGTCTGGTACTGGAAATCGATCCCCGTCCGGCGGTAGTGCCACTGTATCGCGTTGTCCGTCCGGCGGTCACCGTAAATCGTGAACCCCCCGATCATCAGTGCAGACGTGACGTCCACCGCAATCCGCACGTTCCAGTCTTTGGGATCCGCACCCTCCAGATCGTGAACCCCGCTGCTGATCCCCAGCGTGTAAAACAACCGTTGCCATAGCCGACCGTAGATCGATAGGAACGGCGCTGCTCCGCCGAGCGGTTCACCGGCCGCAAATCCCGCGTGCACGACCATCGGTACCCGCCGGGTAAATCGCGCGTGATTCAGCGGCTGGTACGGATCGACGTTGAGCGGGGGTCCATAGCCGATCACGACGTTCAGCGCCGGCAATGGATGAAATCCGATCTTGCCCATTTCCGCTTCCGGATCCCAGTCGGTTGCATCTTCCGCCGCAAGTTCAAAAAATGCGGAGACCCGTTCCATCACGTTTCCGGCGATAAATATCGCGACTTCCCGGAGGGGACGAATCAACATGGCACCGGTCTGGTCCCACTCGAGCACCGTGCCGGACATCCGTACGGCCAGCGGCGTGCCGCGAAACAGAGTCATCCCGAGCGCCTTGACGTGTTCGGCTTTGGACAGCGGTTTCGTGCGACTGGGCCGATAGCCGTTTTCCTTGAACTGCCGACCGTATGCGTTCAACATCGGCCAGATCGAGTGACAGGTGCTGCACGTCAACCGGTACTTTTTGGCAAACGCAGGTACCGCCGCACACGGTCGGGCCGCGTATCCCACGAAAAGTAAGACAGTACCAATCCATGCGCACACCTGTGCACCACGCATGATCCTGAACCTCCCGGGGTCGACGCATCTGTGATCCTGACGCGCAACGGTCGATCGCGCAAGTCCACTGCGCTGGGATCGGGACAGGCAATGGGACATGCGCACCACCGGATCCACCGGTGTGC
>CAZIRO010000234.1:0-3329 GCA_964541595.1 uncultured Acidobacteriota bacterium | reverse complement strand
GGGAATCATCAACCAGACAGCACGCGGTCGCGGGAGTTGTGCCACCAGTTCTTCCAGGGAGTATACACCGACGATACCACGTGCGACCGCTCGTTCGATCGTTTCCCGGTGACGTGCGTAACCGACGACCCGGTGACCGTGTTGCACCAATCGCTCGGCCATCGCACCTCCCATCCGTCCGAGGCCGATCATGCCAATATCCATGATGTCCCTCACGATGCCCATGCGTTCGGATATGGTTCGACTTTACGCGGATGTCGCACGAATTGCAAAGACCTTACCTGTGTCGCAGGAATGTGACGTCCGACCCACTGCAGGTCGCACGCGTGTCACATCGATCTCCATCCTTCGAACAACCCATGTGGCACAGGAGTCCATCCCCGTATTGGTTTCGTGCGTCTGGCACGGAAGTTGCATCCTCTACCATGCACATCGAACCCCCGAACCACGGGGGGTCAGAAGGAGACGTGCGGAGGATGACCATGCACACGACAGCAATAGATCGGGACAACGTGCGGACCACCGTTCCACCGGAGCCGCAGACCTGGACGATGCTGCAACGTGAAATTCAGGCGGCCCTGCAACGTCCCGACCTGGTGACACCGGACCAGTTACGGAACTGGGTTGCCTTTGTCGATCGTCACGGGGATTTCTGGATGCGCGCCCATCTCGCACGGCTGCTTGCCGAAACCCATGCCGGAGACCCCGTATGGGGGCGCATTGTCATGGACTGGTTGTACGAATCCGCACGACAGCGGTCGTGCTGGACGGAAGACCTCATATTCTGGGCCGTTCGCGGCTGGCGCGATTGGGTATTTCGGCTGCCCAAAGTCGCGGCCGGTGCAATTCTGCATCCGCGTGGTATCGCCCAGGGACTCGCATGGGTCATTCAGGAACGGCTCATTTCACCGGAGAGTGTGCCGGATCAGTTGTTGCATCAAATGATCCAGTCCGCCGATCGACGTTCCTGGCTGGACCAGATCGCGGTTGCCCGATTGCTTGCACGCACCCGGGCCGGCGAGAATGCCTGGGGGTTGCCGATCGTCGACTGGATCCAGCACGCCGACATCGACGAGTTCCATCACACAGCCATGCTCGTGGCATTACTCATTCGCCATTGGCCGAAACTCGCATCTTCTCGTTTACTGCACCGGATACTGGAACAGGACCGGACACGGATGCGCCGGGTCCTGTCGTATGCCATTTTGCAACAGTGGTTGCATCCGGAGGACATTCCTTCGGATTGGCTGGACGTATTACGCATGCATGCTCATCCGGATCTGGGCACACACGTGTCGTTGCAGCATCGGGAAGAGACGGGCACGTGCGTGCCCAATTCGTGCAAATGAGGAGGTGAGACATGCACGCCAAACAGTATTCTGAATTGATCGAATTGATCCGCCGACAATGGCGGAATCCGAACACAATCCCGAAAGAAGCCGTTCACCGGGCGGTGGAATTGGCGACGGATACACGGAACTTCTGGGCACGCCGGGAGATCATCAAATGGATGAGCGAGTTCCAGCGCAACAATGAAGAGTGTCTGGACCGGTTCTTTGAATGGATTATCGACGCCGCGGTGCGTCGTTCTCCCTGGACGTGCGAGATGATCTACTACCTGTTGCAGGCATGGCCAGCAATGATGTTGCAGTCCCGGTTTTACGAAGTGATTCGCAATTATCCCGCGGCGGTGGCACGGGCGTTGTACCGACTGGTGCAGGAGGGCACGCTCAAACCGGATGACATTCCGGACATTATTCTGGATGAACTCATTCGGATCGCACCGCTTTCGAACGGGAATTCCCTGGAAGAAGTGTACCGACTGGTACATACGGCACGCGCGGATCGGAAAGAATGGATCCAGCGGGTCGCCCAGTGGAAGGATGCGATCGAATCATATCGTGTGGCCACGCACTCATAAGGTGTCACGCGCAGGAGGGAGTCGCCGACGCGAATCATCAGAGGAGTATCGGTCAACACCCCGGCAATTCAAACGCACCCACCACCCAACCTGAAAACCCCCGGGCATAGCGGGATTTTCCGCGCGTGCCCGGGATTTTTGTATGTTTCAGGTGTCAGGTGTCAGGTCTCGGGTCTCGGGTCCCAGGTCTCAGGTGGCAGGTCCCAGGGATCGGGATTTGGAGAGGTGTTGACGCAAAGCATATATCAGCAGCCGGTTGCGCATCCTGCTGATTTCGACGCATTGTATCGACGGGGTTTTTCTTTTGCATGGTGGTTCCATCCCTCCTGCAGCATTCATTTCATCCATACGGCCGTTGAAAACCCGGCATCTATCAACCGGATTCCAATCCAACCCCCCGCCCCTGACACCTGGGACCTGGGACCTGCCACCTGAGACCGGAGACCTGAGACCTGACACCCGATCCCCGACCCCTGCCACCTGCTTATAGAGCGGTGGCCGATTCGTCCAGACGTACGGACAACAATCGCGTGATCCCATGTTCCATATATGCACCGTACAACGCGTCTGCATACTGCATGGTCCGTTTATTGTGTGTGATCAAAATAATTTGCGTGTGCTGCGCCACCTCGCGCAGTACCTGCATCAAACGGTCCACGTTCGGATCGTCCAGCGGGGCGTCGACCTCGTCCAGCATCATGAAACTCGCGGGATGCACCCCGTTGGCCGCAAAGATCATGCACAGGCTGATCAGCGTTTTTTCACCGCCGGACATCTGGGTCAGCGACCGTACGCGTTTTCCGGGCATGTGCACTTCAAGCAATACGCCGCTGTCCAGTGGATTGGAGGGATCCTGCCAGTGCAGGAGGACGCGTCCTCCATCGAGTAACCGCCGGGCATACGTGCGCAAATGCGTGTTGTACACTTCCAGTGTACTGCGGAGTTCCGTGATCATACGCGTATCCAGTTGCCGCAGAGCCGTTTGCAGTTTCTCCAGGCCTTTGAGAAGGTCTTTCTGTTGCTGTCGTAAATGGCGTAAACGCTGGTCAATCCGTTCGAACTCTTCCAGCGCCATCAGGTTGACAGGTCCCATACGCGCCAGTTGCCGTTCCAGTCGTTCGAGTTGACGACGGTCTTCCAGAGTTACCGCGGGGATGTCGTCCAGATCGTCGATCGCCTGATCGGGAAACTGGGCCTGCCACTGGGTCACGAACGTTTGCCAGCGGGCTTCCCAATCGGTGTACTGGATTTCCAGGGCATGCAATCGGTCCAGTACTTCCTGGCGTTCGCGATCGACTTCCTGCAATGTCTGTTCGAGTGCGCGAAACTGTCGAAACTGTTCCGACCAGGCGTGTTCGAATTCCTGCAATCGTTGTTGCCATGTCTGTTCCTGCTGACGTACCGTCGC
>CAZIRO010000233.1:0-3335 GCA_964541595.1 uncultured Acidobacteriota bacterium | reverse complement strand
GGACGGCGGCGGAACAGTGCGGCGACGTCCTCAAACGCCTGCCGAATCGCCTGCAGGGTCACGAGTCCGGGCCGCCGCAGGATGTCCTCGATTTCGGCACGGCGGTCCGGATCCGCATAAATGTGTCGCAGCGCCCGCCGGAGTGTCCGGGTGAAGGCTTCCCAGGATTCCAGCGCGGTGAGGTCGGCACCGCTACCGGCAATGGCCCGGACGGCGGCTTCTTCTTTCTCCGTGGTCTTGAACCCCAGATCCCGCAGAACACCCCGCAACCGCAGGATTTCCAGCAACAATGCGGGATCGCGATAGGCAAAATCGCCGGGACGCAGCCGTTCCCGCCGCCACCCGAGCCGCGCGCAGATGCGGTCGAACGGATACCCGCGGATGCGGTCCGCCGACCATTCCCCCTGCGGATCGATGACGAGTACGCCGTCCAGTCCCCGGACCATCAATGCGAATACGAGCGCCGCCGAAAGCACCGTCTTGCCGGAACCCGATCGGCCGAACACGCCGATATGCACCGCTTCACCGAATCCCCGTTCGTCGAACGGCATGGCCAGAATGGGTTCCGGAATGCCGTCATACTCTCCGAGCAACCACCAGGTGTCCCGCCCCATCCGGCGCAGTTGCTGCGGACCGGCACGGTAGAACAATGTTCCCGAGGGCAGCGGTTGCGGTAATCGATCCGGTCGACCCCTGCGCATGCAATAACTGTAGCGTACCTCAATAGTGAAAATGTCCCGACCGACCGGAATACCGTCCGACCCGGTGGCAGCCATGCGTGCCAATCGTTCCTGTACCCCGTACGAAAACAGGTACGGATTCTCCCCGACCACGCGCACGACACGTGCGAGGACCTCAACATCCCGCCACCGGGCATACAGCATGGCCCCGAGCGGGGGGAACGGTGCGGCGTGCACGTATTTCAGGATAGCACCGGTAAACGTGCTTTCGCCCCACAACACGGCTACGGGTACCTGTTGCCGGCTCATCTGCACGCACCAAATTGTCGCAATTGTTTGTCACAATTTTACCAAACATTTTCCACAAGTCAAGAAATTGAGTCCAAACATGTGGTCACCCCAAGATGTTGTGAAATCGCGTCGCGCGTTCCTGATATACAGGTGGGTACGGCGGGCAATCGTTGCCGAACACCGTATCCCGCATGTGTGATCGTATGGCGACGGGAAGCCATTCGCACCGTGCACCCTGCTCGGTTAGGATATGTTTGCACGCACCGCCGATACGGCCTGTACGAGGTCGAACAGATGGACGTTGTGCAATGGATCTTTGCGATTATCGGCTGTCTGTGCCTGATGAGTCGCGCTGGCGATATCGATACGTTCGGTACATGGCACCTGGCACCGCCGCGGTGTGGCGTTCACGGCCGTATGCACGATCCGGCGATCAATGTGCATGAAAAATTGCGGACAACCGCACTGATCCGACACGGTGCACTCGTTCGGGTTCGTGTGCGCACGCGGGGGTATCCCCGACCGAAGGTAGTGGGGGCATGGACGGTGCAGTACATGTATTGCGAATATACGGCGACGCTGGACGACGATCGCGGATTTTCATGGAACGCTACCTGGACGTTCCGTATACCCCAACAACTTACGCTGGCCGATTACGACCGACTGCTGGCACCGTATATCCCCAACGACGCCGTTCCGGACAGCGAGTCATGGCATCCCGGAAATTACGTCCGCGTGGTGCGCGTTCCCGAACGGTGTATTGATCGGGTGTTCTTTCCTCTTCTGGAACGTCTGCACGCATTCGGATGGACGATCCGTACGGCGGTTGCGCGTCCCCATCACCACGGCCCCGTGCGTATGGGGGAGGATGCGGAAGACGTGCGGCGGAAATGGGAAACCCTGCCGGATCGTAGCGGCGTAATTCAGGCCAGACGCGGCACATGGTGGGTGGAGTTCGATATGCTCGAATCCGAATCGCACCTCTACATGATCATCCACGCGCAGTTTCAGTTCGGCGAATAACGAAGGCGGGCGGTATGGCTGCATCGTGGGGCGTCGGTATTCGGGTTTTCGTATTCGGAGCGGTGATCGCCGTATTGTCCATCACAGGCCCCCGATTCGCAGCCTTCCTGCGCGCACACCCGGAACTCTGGGTCATCACCAGTGGATCCGTGATCCTCGCCATCGGCATCTGGTGCTGGCACGCCAGAAAACGCATTCGATGGGTGGCCGTGTGGACCAATGTGGGCATCACGGTTGCCATGCTGGGGATCGCCATCATCGTCCTGGAACTCGAATGGAGCGGTCCGAAATCTATCGAATTCTGGCACTGGCTGTTGTTCATCACCGGTGGCTGGTGGATTGCACACCACTGGACGGGCGCATGGCCGTTCTGGGGTCCGTTGACCATCGGCTGGACCTTCACCATGGCAAACGAACTCCTGCAGGCATTCATGGTACGACGCATCGGGGACCCGCGGGACGTCCTGATGGACCTGGCTGCCTGGGGCGTCGGACTGATCTGGGCAAACCGGCCGCCGATCCGGCATATCGGCGAAGCGGATACCCGTGAGCGCCGCTGCCATCCGTTACCGGCTGTTCTCGGATTCGGTGGATGGATACTATGCGCCGTTCTCGCAACGCGGTGGCTGGTCGGATGGACCTGTTTACCCTACCCGCGGGAACATCCCGTGGTGTGTCTGCCGTCCGGATACACCACCCACCCTCCACCACCCCGAACGTTTCGATGGATGGGCATCGATCTGCAGAACGCGTCCCGGCACGAACTGCAACGTATCCCCGAGTTCCAACGCGAGGCCCCGGACTGTGTGGAATGGATCGAAGCCGCCCGGACATTCTGGTACGCGCGCGTCCGGCCGCTTCCCCCGAGTACTATGCCGCTGCGTCCATGCAGTCTGCCGTTATGGACACGGGTTCGACGTGTCTGGTGGATTGTACTCGTCTGCGGCGGCGTGGTCGGACTGGGGCAACTCGGCCGGTGTATGATCTCACGGCAACGATAAGACATGACGGTCTATGGTGACAGCGGTATATCGATTCCGCTGCGCACGTCATTCTATGATCCCTGACACCTGCGCCCTGTCTCCCGGCCCCAGCTCGCGGACGCGCATGCAGTCCAACCGATGCCCCATTTCCCGTCCCGATCCCGGTTGTATCTGAGATCGAGACAGGCAATGGGACACGATGTATCCCAATGGACCCTGCAATATCCCGTCAACCAGGATACGCGGACACCGGACACCCGATACCTGATACCTGACACCCGACACCTGGGACCTGAAACCTGAGACCCGAGACCGGTGGCCACCGGCACACCGGTGGATCCGGTGGTGCGCATGTCCC
>CAZIRO010000232.1:0-3362 GCA_964541595.1 uncultured Acidobacteriota bacterium | reverse complement strand
GGGTGGCAAAGAGCAATCCGAACCCGAGTGCGATTGCCATCGGTGCGAGGAAGGCCTCTTCTCCCCGCGTCTTGGTCATGAGCGACGCCAGTCCGCCAAAAGTCGTGATCGTCGTCAGAATGATCGGACGAAACCGATGTTTCGCCGAGTAGAAGACCGCCGTGACCCGATGCAACCATTTGCGACGCTGATTGATGAAATCCATCATCACGAGACTGTCGTTGACGACGATCCCGAGCAGCGCCACCGTTCCAATGAGTGCCGGCATGGAGAAGGGTTCCCCGCGGATCAAAATACCGATGGCCACACCGATCACGGCGAACGGCAGGACAGACATGATGATGAACGGTTGCGTGTACGACCGCAGCAGGCTGGCCAGGATGACATACACGAGCAGGACGGCGATGGCGGCAGCTTCAAAAATACTGCGAATGGACTCCCGCAGTTCTTCCTCTTCCCCACCGAAGGCGTATGAATATCCCGGATAGTTCCGAATCATCCGTCGCAGGAACGCGTCCAGTCGCGCATTGACCTCATGCGCGGTAATCACGTTCTGGTTGACCTCGGCCATCACACGTACCGCACGTTCCATATCGTACCGGTGGATGCGCAGCATGGAAGGGCGTTCGACCAGCCGAACGACGTCTCCCAGCGGGACCCATCCCCCCGTGGGTGCCGGGATCTGAACCGTCGCAAGCAACGTGTGAATGTCTCCCGGCGGCGTTGCATACCGCACATTGATCTTCGCCTCCTCCTTGCCGATCCGCGTCCGCGCGACGGTCAGGCCATCGCCAGCGGCACGGATGATTCGTGCGATCTGGGTGGTCGTGAGACCGAATATGGCCGCCCGTTGTTCGTCCACCTGAACCACGATCTCCGGTTTGCCCCAGGACAGATCGTCCGTGATGGCGTACACGCCGGGAATATCGGCGAGAAAGGATTCCACACGTTCGGCAATGGTCTTCAACGTGGTAAAGTCTCTGCCCTGAATCCGCACGTCCACGGGTTTACCCCGCGGAGGACCACCCTGACGGACGAACTCCACGCGTGCCGGGCCCACCAGTTCACGGGCCATGCGACGACGCACCTGATTTTGCAGTACCAGACCGTTCTCTTTTCGTTGCTCGAATTCGACGTACTCCACGAGAATCGTGGCCAGATGGTCACCGAATTCGGGTTCCTGGCGACGGGAGGTATCGATCCCGATGAGGACATTGATGTTCTTCAGCACGTGCGCCGGGATTGTGGATTGAATGATCCGTTCCGCCTTCCGGACGACAGATTCTGTGGATCGCATATCCGCATCCGTGGGATTCTCGATACGGATGGCAAACAGCGCGATATCCCGCTCGTAAAACAGCACAAACGGCATGCGGAAGAGGACCCCCATGGTGAGCACCAGCACGAACAGGAACGCGACCACGGTCATGTAGCGGTGCCGCATCACGAATATCAGTCCCCGCAGATAGTGGTTTCGCAACACGATGAACCATCGGAACCGGCGCGGAACATGATTCGGGCGCATCGGACGGAGAAAGTCCGCACAGTGTGAGGGCAGGATCAGCAGCGCTTCGGTGAGCGACACCAGGAACGTATAGATGGCCACCTGCGGGATGATCGACAGGAACTTGCCGATCAAGCCCGTGGCCATCATCAACGGCAGGAACGAGGCAATGTTCGTCAGGATGGTGGCAATGACCGGAATGGTGACCTCGCGCGTGCCCCGGACCGCTGCGGCCACCGGTGACATCCCCTGCTGAATGTACCGCTGCGCATTTTCGACCACAATGATCGCGTCATCCACGATAATGCCGAGCACGAGGATCATACCGAACATGGTCAGGACGTTCAGGGTCATACCGGTCATCCGCATGAGAATCACAGCACCTAAGAACGAAACCGGAATCCCCAGTGCTGCCATGGCCGCCGCACGATAGTCCAGGAAAAGGGAGAGCAGGATCAACACGATCACGAGCCCGATAAGCCCGTTTTTGACCATCGTACGGAAACGGTGTCGTACCCAGTAGGACGTGTCATTCGACACGTACAGGTGAATGCCTTCCGGAACCCGACGCTGGAAGTCACGCACCCTGGCGCGAATCCGTTCCACCGTCTGAACGGCGTCGGCGCCCTTCCGTTTGGACACCCAGAACGTGATCGCGGGCATTCCGTTGAGCCGCGCAAGCGTGGTGGACTCTTCCTCACCGAGCCGAACCCGGGCGATGTCTTTCAAAAATACATGGTGCCCCTCGGGATCCCGGCGGATCGGAATGTCCAGCAGATCCCGCACCGTACGGATACGTCCCCGGGTGCGTACGAGGTATTCCATGGCCCCCTGTTCCACCGACCCGCCGGGGAGATCCAGGTTGCGCAGTTGAATCGCCCGCACGATCTCTTCCAATCGCAGGTCAAACTGCCGCAACCGGATCGGATCGACATCCACCCAGAACACCGGGTCGCCCATTCCGGTCGTGATGATCCGACCCACGCCCGGGATCTGTTGCAACTCATCGCGCAACCGCAGGGCATACATGCGCAGTACAGACCGTTCCACATCGCCGGCGATGGCCACATTGATCAGCGGCACCTCGGCTTCAACCTCCTGGACGACGGGATCCTCCGCGTCTTCGGGAAGTTCCGCGCGCAGTTTTGCGATCTCCGATCGGGCATCCTGGGCCGCCTTTTTGACGTCCTCTCCGGCCTCGAGTTCCGCAAACACCTGAGAAAGCCCTTCCGACGATACCGAACGGATGACTTTGACCCCTTTCAGGGTCTGCAACTTGTCCTCGATGGGAATACTGACGAGTTGTTCGACATCCTCAGCAGAGGCACCGGGAAATACCGTCGTCACCATGACCATTTCGATCTGGATGGTCGGAAACAGCTCCAGGGGCGTACGTGTACCGAGAATGATCCCGATCACCAGAATGGCGACCATGATCAGGTTGACCATGACCGGGTTCTTTACCGAAAACTCTGCGATATGCATGACCGCCTCACGGTGTGGCAGAAGCATGGACGCGCACGCGCACTTCCTGCCCTTCGGACAGTCCGGCGTATCCGTTGACCACAACAGCACCCTCTTTCGGGAGCACATCGGCCGGGATAGCGACCTCCCGGTCGTTCAATCCGACCGCCTCGACGGTAATGCGATGCACGCGTCCGCGCTGCACCACAAATATGAACGTCCCCGTATCGGTCGACCGCACGGCCTGGCGGGGAACGCGCATCGCCCGTGGAATCTTCTCCACCGGCAACAGCATGGTAACGACCTCGCCGGGCCACCACGGGACGTCTTCGGATGCATCGAGGCGCGCTTCGACGGTATACGTGCCCGAACGCGGGTCGGCCGCCGGACTGAT
>CAZIRO010000231.1:0-3371 GCA_964541595.1 uncultured Acidobacteriota bacterium | reverse complement strand
ATATCTCCGGCAGCCAGCAGTGGTTCCGCGGCCCAGGTTGTGATCGACCCCATCCCGATATAATTGACGTAGAGTGCGCCGGCATCGATCGCTGCGATCAGTTGCTGACGCGCCTGTTCAGGAAAGTCCGCACGACCCAGATACACCCGCTGGATCACCATCTCCGCTGGCAATCGCGCAGCAATCTGGTCGCTCAAACTCTCATAGTCATACCAGTCATTGTTGTCTGCAGCAATGATGGCACGCTGTCGCCAGGCAGCATCCTTTTCGTCCGCATGTACGCTCTCCGCCGCGATGATCTTCTGGACGACCGCATCTGCTTCCTGCAGTGTGTGCACGGGCAACCGACCAATGGCAATCTCCGGAACGCCGTCCTCATTGAAATCGGCCAGCCAGTTGTCCGATGCGGTTTCAAAGAAGTACCCATCGACGAACTTCGTCGGCACATAGTCGACACTACCCATCCCGAGGTAATCCCGTGGATCGAATGTCGAATCTCCTACCAGCAGGACATACTGTGGATGAACAGCCCACTGCACGGCAGCATACTGCAGGAATGCGCGAATGGCATACGGCGTTCGTTCTCCAAAACTGAACTCGTCGAAGATATCCTCAATGTCCACAACCATGACGCGCAGACCCTGCAAGCGTCGCCATGCAGCCAGTCGATAGGCCGCGTTCGCAAAACGCGCATCGGTGATGATGACCATATCCGCACCGTTCGTCACCCGATGCAGCGTGGACGGTCGATTGGCGGTCACCGATACGGGGGTTGCCAATCCCGCACGGGTCGTCGCAATAATCCGCCGTTGACCGGTCGAGCGTACGGTAAACGTGACATAATACCCGGTCGTATCCTGGCCTACCGAGCCGAGCAGTTCGACGACATGCAATTCATCGGTCACATCGAATACACGGATGTCCGCGTCCTGGAAGTGTCCCACCCGGACAGCCTGATCCTGCTGAGCGATCATGCAGAGTTCACGGCCGTCGGACTCATACAGTCGGGGATAGGTCAATCGGACATAATCGATCAGGGTCACATCATACGGTCCCCCGGACGGTTGCAGTGTGATGGTATTCGTACCCTCCTGAAGCAATGTCTGCGGGAATACAAACGTCTGAACCGCATAACCAAGGCCCGTAAATTGAATGTGTCCCAGGGGCTGACCATTAATCTGAACCTGCACGTCGTGCCACGTGTACATGGCACCCTGCAGCGCTACCTCGAGTGTCGCCTGTCCGGAAGCGCCTGTGTCCAGGTACTGAACCGTTAAGTGGACCGAAACGGGTTCCTGCCACACTACCGGTCCAAAGAAGTTGTCCATGTCTCCGTTTTTCGCAGCCGGAAAGTACAGACGGTTCGGATGGTATTCGACTGTGAAGGGGAAACTCCGCGCGGACCAGGTTTCCGCAGGTGCCGGAATCGTGGCAATCTGCGCACCCGGCATGTCCGGACGCACCACCAGCCAGTACACCCGTTCTCCAGACCAGGGCGAGTCCGTACCGAATCCGTAAAATTCAACAGCGTCTCCGGCATCCAGACGCCCATCTTCGCCACCGATGACCCGCATCGGGAGCACCTGACCTCTCGAAAACAACCGTAACCACTCGGGCGGTGTGGACGGATCCAGACCGGCACGGAAAAGCGTTTCGACCGGAATCCGATAGATCCCCTCTCGCGCCACAGCGATCTTGATCGCAAACCCCGCGGCAATGTCCCACTGTGTTTGCGTCTGCTCGGAAGACGCATCACCCATGACAACCGACGGCGGCGGCGCCAGCCGATGTACCGGTTGAATGGCCTGCGTCTCTTCAACGGGACGTGTCAGTGCATCCTGTCGCGTGTTCTCCTGCGCCGTTCGTCCGGTGACCGATACCGGACCGATGCGGGTTCGACCGCCCCATCGGTCATACACTTCCAGCATATATGCTGCTACACCCCGCGGCGCAGTATCGCGCCATATATAAGTGCGACGAATGGTCAGCCCGGAATCTTCCGGAATATATCCAGACCCCAAAATGACCGATTCGGTTGCACGTACACTCCGGCCGTGAATGACACGATATACATGATACCCGATGACCTGTTCATCATGTTGTGTCGTCCATGTTAACATGACGGTTTGACCCCGGTACTGCGCCTGAAAGTGCAATACCTGCGGCGCTGGTTCCGTTCCCTGGACAGGCGTACCGGCCATGACACCGATCCATGCGAGCAGTATCATGCCCAGCAGGAATCGGTACCCCAGGGTTTGTGAATGAAGTTTACGCGGTTTCATCGTGAACCTCCTGTTCTCACCTCTCTTAGGCGTGACGGTTAGTGCATGGATATAGGAACAAGTTCCGTGCCAAACGGGAGGGCACTCTGAATGGTGTTCGATCTGACGGTTCCTGTGGTCTCTTGTCGACCGGAGATCTAATGGAGAGGACCCCGTGGCGTCACGGTTCCGTCACAATCCGCGCACCGGATGTCGCAATATTGTGACATTGGTGCGGACCCCGCAGTTGCGATACAATAACCGCCGGTATCCTGTGGTCGCGAAACCGCGGATCAAAGGAGCATGCGACGGATGCGGATCGTATCGATGGTCCCCAGCGGCACGGAGATCGTTGCTGCTCTGGGGATGCAATCGGCACTCGTGGGACGAACGTACGGATGCGATTATCCGCCGTCCATCCGCCACCTGCCCGTTGTGGTCGAGAGCACGCTGCCTGCGAATCTGTCGCCACGCGCCATCGATGCGGCCGTACGCCGGGCCGCCCGGGAGGGTCGCAACCATTTTCGTATCCGCTGGGATCGGATTCGCGCACTGCAACCGGACGTGATCCTCACCCAGGGCGTGTGTACGGTATGCGCGGTAGACGCCCGCCAGTTTACGGCCGCTGCGCTTCCTGCGGATCTCCGGGAAGTCACGGTATGCGTTCTACGGGCGGGCGATCTCGCGGGCGTAGCCGATGACATCCGTCGAATCGGAGCCGCGATCCGCCGCGTTTCCGAGGCGGACAGGCTTGCGGCGCGTTTTGAACGGTGGATCGCGCGGTTGCGCACGATCGGAGAGCGCTGTGCACGGGGACGACGCCTGCGGGTACTTGTCCTTGAATGGACGGATCCCCCGATCGTCGGAGGCCACTGGGTCCCGGAAATGGTAATGGTCGCCGGGGGTGAACCCGTTCTGAGTACACCCGGAAGCCCGAGCCGGACGGTAACCTGGACGGAGATCGCTGCGGCGGCTCCGGATGTGGTGATCATCGCTCCGTGCGGATACAGCGCAGACGCGGCATTGCGGGAAGCCACAGGGGCGCCATGGCCAGCCACGTGGTGGGACCTGCCCGCCGTACGCGCGGGTCGTGTCTGGGCGGTTGATGCA
>CAZIRO010000230.1:0-3571 GCA_964541595.1 uncultured Acidobacteriota bacterium | reverse complement strand
TAATTCCATCTGCTGCTGCGCACGGCTGATCATGAGCATGCGGCGCTCAGATACCGTCTGCGTATGCATGGCCACAAGGAATAATTGAGCGATAGACAGGATAACAAACCCCAGCAGACCAATAGCCAGAATGACTTCAACAAGCGTGAAACCGCTGCTCGACTTTACCGTATGATCCGTCTGCTTGCTCCGCCTGAACATGCCAGAAACTCCACATTGATATTAACAGTTCAACGAAGAGGTCTTGCCGGGTGCCGTCATGTATACCCGACCCATTCCGGTCATGCACAGACCTTGATAGATGTAAGGCATTCCCTTTGGCCACCCGAACCGAAGAGGGATGAAATTCATGTTAGTCTGTATGATTTGCAATTCAGGTCCTGCGAGTTCCTGACACTGGGGTGCCATGCTCGTCGTGTCCTGAAAAGGCTCGCTTTGCCAGGCGATCAGACCCTGCGGACTGAATATGAGTACCAGCGGGTCCGGTATGTTTCCGGCATCGATGAGTTCCATGGGCGCCGATACCGGCTCGAACCACCGGTCCTGGACGTATTCACAAAAGGTGTTCGGATCCGTGGTGGATGTACAGGCGGTCACGTTTTCCCAGGGGGGCCAGGCCCCCACCGCGCCACACTGGTCGACGGGTAATCGGAAGCGCTGTACACACGGACGCTCGCTCGCGCCGGGAGGTGCGCCGGAAAGGTCGGGACATCGTGTATGGAAGACCACCATCATCCAGTGATTGGTGTTCACTGCAGAAAACTGTGCCACACGCAGTGCAGCACCGATGCTCTGCACATTTTGTAGAAACCGTTGCTCGCGGTACCACCGGATCATGTTCGGAATGCCAATTGTCAGTACCACGCCTAACAGTACGATAACCACAACCATCTCGACCAGACTGAATCCTCTGGAACGCAGGCCTTTCATTGGATTCCTCCATGGCGTGGTGGTTTACAAATTCCGTGCCAAAAGGAGATCGTCTACTGTGCGCATTTGTCCGAGGATCGATGCAAAAAATTGCGATCATACGGCGGTCTGCTGGGCCGAACATTTGCAAAACCGTGCACACCTGCCGGGGTCCACAGGTGTGTGGATGGTTACGTTGCTGTACAATTCCGGATCTTCACAGTATGCTGAGTTGCAGACGATGGGGGGCGGGCGTTTCCCATGACCTGTCTGGTGTTGCCCGTACTGTGGTTTGCGGTGTTTGCGTTGTACGCGGGTTTCCTGTGGTGGCTGGATCGGTATGAAAAGGAACCGCTGCGCCTGCTCGCCGGTCTGTTTGTCTGGGGGGCTGTACCGGCGGTGCTCATCGCTGCGCTGGTCGAAGTCGTGTTCGGTGTCGTTATTCGCTACATGATGGGCGGTCCCGGGGAGCCACCTGGATCGGGCAGTGCCGCACAGTTCACACAGGCGGTGATCCTGGCGCCGGTCATCGAGGAATCGCTGAAGGGACTGATTTTGCTCCTGCCGTGGGTGGTCCGCCATATGGATTCGCCGCTCGACGGCGTACTGTACGGATCGGCGGTCGGTCTGGGATTCGCGTTTACCGAAGACATCCTGTACGTCATCTCCGCGTATATCGAATCGGGTGCCGCGCAAGCCTGGGTACTGTTCTTTTTCCGCAGCGTGATTTTCGGATTGAACCACTCGTTTTTCACCAGTTTTATTGGCATTGCCGTCAGCCTGGCGGTGCTGTACCGGTGGTGGGTTGTCCTTCCGATCGGATGGGTGGCCGCCGTGGGAACGCATACCGTGCACAATATCCTGGTGATTTCAAAATCGGCAGGCATGATTCTGGGATCCATTTTCTGGCACTGGATATCCGGGTTCGGATTGCTCGGTCTGATCGTCGGGTTCTGGTGGCTGGAACGGCGGTGTTTGCGCGAGGCGATGGCCACATGGCCCGGTTTTCCGATCGCCTATGAACGGTTGTTTCGGCATCCGTTCAGTCGATGGCAATACTGCCGGGAGGGCTGGCGCACGGGCGGGTGGACGGGATTTCGCAAACGGCGTACGTTTTATAATGAACTGGCGGGCGCGTTGCTCGCCTGGTATCACGCACGTCGATTACACGATGCGTGCCGGTGGCAACGATGTGTGACATTCGCCCGGAAGTACGGCTGGCCGATTCCTCCGTTATAGGTCCTATAGGACCTATAGGACGTATAGGACCTATGGAACATGAACCGGTGCAGGTTATCGGAGCCCGTACCCATAATCTGAAGAATATTACGATTCAGGTTCCCGTCCATCGGATCACGGTGATTACGGGCCGCAGCGGTGCGGGAAAGTCCTCCCTCGTGATGGACACCCTGTATGCCGAAGGACAGCGCCGGTTTATCGAATCGATGTCCACGTATGCCCGACAGTTTTTACAGCGCATCCCCCGTCCGGACGTGGATGACATTGTCGGACTGATGCCGGCGATCGCCATCCGTCAGCATGTGTACGCACGCAATCCACGATCGACCGTGGGTACGGTCACTGAGGTGTTTGATTACCTGCGGTTGCTGTTTGCGCGATTGGCACGCTGGATCTGTCCGGAATGTCATCTACCCGTGACGGAAGACACGCCGCAACGCATCTGGCAGTGGCTGGTCACCCATCACACGGGCGATCGTATCGGCCTGTTGTTTCCAGTTGCTGTCGACACGTCGGCGCCGCAGGAGCAGTTACGTCGTCTCCGGCGGGAGGGACTCGTCGAAATATGGCGGGACGGTACGGTCCTTTCACTGGAAGATTTCGATCCGGGCCGCTGGGTCGCAGAGCCGGAATGGTGGATCTGGCTGGGACGCCGGCGCCTGCGGCCGGAACAGAGAGACGAGTGGATCGATCAGATCGATTTTGCCCTCGGCCGGGGTCGTGGTCGGATGGCCGTTCTCCTGCCGGATGGCACCCTGCAGCCGTTTTCATCGGACCGATCATGTGCGCATTGTCGACGGTCGTTTCCGCCGCTGGAACCCGGTCTGTTTTCGTTCAACCGGCCGGAGGGTGCCTGTCCGCGCTGTCAGGGACTCGGCGATATTGCCGATATCGATTGGGCGCGTGTCATTCCGGATCCCCGCCGTGCGTTACGTGAACACCCGTTCGCACCCTGGAATACGGAGGGTCTGCGGTTTCTCTACCGGTACCTCTTTCGTGCCGCGCGTCGCCACGGCTGGGATCTGGACTGTCCGTGGCAGGATCTGCCGGAATCCGTACGCACGGCGATAGTGGAAGGTACGGAAGATTTTTTCGGACTGCGGGGATTCTTCCGCCGCATGGAAGAAAAACGGTACAAACGCAGTATCCGCATTTTTCTGGCACGTTATCGCGCATATCGGCCGTGCCCCGAATGCGGGGGAACACGCCTGCGTCCCGAAACGCAGTGGGCGCGAATCGGCGACGTGTCCCTGCCGGATCTCATGCGGTGGCCGGTCCGGCGGATCCTTGACTGGATCACCCGGCTGGACGTTTCCCCGGCCGATCGCCAGGTCCTGCACCGTGTGCTCGAGGAACTGTACCGTCGTCTCTGGTACCTGACCGAAGTGGGGCTCGGCTACGTCACCCTGGACCGTCAGGCGGG
>CAZIRO010000229.1:0-3585 GCA_964541595.1 uncultured Acidobacteriota bacterium | reverse complement strand
CCACAGGTCGGCCAGGCGGAGGACGATGGCAGGTCCCGGGTGTCGGGTCTCAGGTCCCAGGTGTCAGGTGTCCGGTGTCCGCGCATCCTGGTTGACGGGTTATCGCGGGGTCCATTGGGACACCGTGGGTGCCCATTCGGCCATGCGATGTCCCCGGCCCATGGGATGCCCCGTCTCCTGTCTTCCGTCTCCCGTCGCAAATACCTGGCACCTGAGACCTGCCACCTGGGACCTGATGCCCGCCACCCGGGACCGGAGACCGGTGACCACCGGCACACCGGTGGATCCGGTGGTGCGCATGTCCCATGGCCTGTCCCGATCCCCAGGATCATCCCTGATGATCCCGTGGGTGCGATCCCCTATTATAATGAGATGGCACGCCCGAACGGTCGCACCGCTGGCATCAACCGTTGTTTACCGGGGGCAGATAATGACTGTACGTGTGCGGTTTGCACCGAGTCCGACCGGATACTTGCACGTTGGCGGCGCACGCACCGCGCTGTTCAACTGGTTATTCGCCCGAAAGACCGGTGGCGTATTCATCCTGCGGATTGAAGATACGGACGTCGAGCGATCGTCGGCAGAGATGGTGCAGGGCATTCTGGACGGCCTGCAATGGCTGGGTCTACAGTGGGACGAGGGTCCGTACTTTCAATCCCACCGGCTGGAACGCTACCGCGCGGTAGCCCGGTTGCTCTGGGAGAAGGGGGTAGCGTACCCCTGTTTTTGTGACCCTGCTGCGCTCGAGCGCGAACGGCAGGCCGCGCGCACCCAGGGGCGACCCTGGCGGTACAACCGCCGCTGTGCGTGGATCCCCCGGGATGAACAGGTCCGCCGTATGGCCGCCGGGGAACCCCATGCGTTCCGGTTTCGGGTGCCCGGAGAATCGACACTGACGTTCCGGGACCACGTCCACGGTGCGGTCACATTCCGATTGGACGAACTGGAAGATTTTGTTCTCCTCCGTTCGGACGGGCATCCGACGTATCAACTCGCCGTGGTCGTCGACGATCACGATATGCGGATCACGCATGTCATTCGTGGGGATGACCATATTTCCAACACACCGAAACAGATTCTGATCTATCGGGCACTGGACTGGCCGTTACCCGAATTTGCCCATGTTCCGCTCATTCTGGGACCGGATCGCACCCGATTGAGCAAACGGCACGGTGCGGTGTCCGTACTGGCATATCGCGACGAGGGCATCCTGCCGGAGGCGTTGCGCAATTATCTGGCATTGCTCGGATGGTATCCGCCGAGCGGACGGGAGATCCTGTCCGTAGAGGAAATGATCGCGGAGTTTGCGATCGAAGATATCAATCGGGCGAATCCCGTATTTGATGTCCGGAAACTCGAATGGATGAACGCTGAGTACATTCGGCAGACACCGGCGGACGTCCTGCTGGATCGGTTGCGTCCGTTTCTGGAGCGGCAGGGGTGGTGGACAGAAGTGGCGCAGGCGCCGGAACGGTATATCCCGCGGATCGATCTGTTGAAAACACGGTGCCGGCGGCTGACGGATTTTCTGACGCTGGGAGAGGCGTTCTTTACGGAATCGTATACCATCGACCCCGAGGCCATGCAGAAACGCTGGACGGACCCACGTCTGCCGGAGTGGATGCGCGTACTGGCTGAACGTCTGGAAACGTTGACACCGTTCACTCCGGAAACCGTGGAACACGCGGTCCGTACCCTGGCAGAGGAACAGGGTGTCAGAGCGGCGGTGCTCATTCACGGATTGCGCGTGGCACTGACGGGACGAACGGTCGGTCCCGGTCTATTTGAACTCATGGCAGTCCTCGGTCGAGAGACCGTCGTGAACCGTTTGCGCCGGGTCATCCCGGTGATGGCATCGCACATTGCGCGATGAAATCCCTCGCGTGCAGCGGAAGGGGGCACGACCATGGTGACGTACGGGGCCATTGCGCATGCAACCTACTATCTCACCGGCGCGGGACCGCGCCTGATCTGGTTGCCGACTGCGCAGGGACACTGGCGGTTTCACGACCTCTGGGCGGATGCGCTCGCCCGTCACTTTACGGTGTTTGTGCCCACGCTTCGCGGGAACCGGGATTTCCCGACCCATCCGGATTTCACATGGGACGATCTGTTGCGGGACGTGGCAACGGATCTGGACGCACTCGGGTGGGATCGGGTATGGATCGGCGGCGGATCGTTCGGCAGCGCCCTCGCACTCCTGTGCCTCGCGCGGATGCCGGAACGGTTCATCGGTGCGTTTCTCTACGCATTGCCCTGGGGTTTGCCGCGCGGTATCCCACGACTGTTCGTACTGGCGCTCAACCGCAGACGCGCATGGCGCACGATCGGTTCCGTATTTCGCAAGTGGAGTATCGTCGCGACTGCCCATGAGTATTTGCGTCTTCCGGAACCGGAACGCCGCCGTTATCGCCGCTGGTTCCTTGAACGGTTCCGGCAACATGATGTACCGATACAGACACTGGGACGGAGGATCACCCTGCTGGCCGAACTGCCGGGGATCGTGGATCCCACGACCATCGACCACCCCGTGGCCGTTATCTCCGGAAGTATCGACCGGCTGGTCCGCCCGAAATACCCGAAACGTCTGGTCGGACGCCTTCGGCGTGTCTGGTGGCGGGAGTTGCCGGATCTCGGGCATCTGGGATTTCAAATCGCGCCGCACCGGGTGGCCGGTATCCTCCTGTCACTTTACGCAGATATGCAGGCCACACTTGAACGGGATGCGGTGCGGGTGTCCGTTAAAACGTGACTTTGACCACGGGTTCCCCCGCACGGCAGAGTTCGCATTCTTCCGCGGACAGGAACGACCGGGTTTTGAATTCGATCAGCCGCACGAAGGGAATGTCGCCGGGATCAAACGGACGGATCCCCGGATCGACGAGGACACCGGCGGCGATAATCCGTCCACCGTGTTCACGTACGAGTTCGATGAGACGTTGCATCGTCTTTGCCGTAAGGATGATGTCATCCACCAGGATGCAGACATCGCCCGGATGAACGGCTGTAAACGGTCGGAAATAGAGGTCCCCATTCCGTTTTTCTGCCCATGCGACCTGTTCCGCCTCCAGCGCGTCGCGCACAGAGAACGCGACGGGGATCCCGCCGCTCGCCGGCGCGATGACCGTACATCGGGGCAGTGCGCGGCTGACCTGGGGAATCGCCCGGAGCAACCGGCTGAGGGCGACGCCGAGGCGCCGCACGTAATTGTAATATCGCATCGCTAAGGGCATCTGAAAGAAGTGGTCCGTATGGATGCCCGTGGGCAGCTGAAAATGACCCTGGCGCAGTGCGCCGGTCTGGGTCAGCATGTGCAGGATTTCTTCACGTGAGGGCACCAGCGTACGCATGATGTCTCCGTTGACCCGAAGCCGTGTCGGTTGCGGGCTTCGGGGCCGGGTATTTGTACCGCGCCGTTTTCGACCGTCCGCCGTACCCGGAAGGACGGTCCAGATTCCGGTGGTGATCCATCCCGGCGGGCGCGATTTCACCACCGGTACCGTACATCGTCAGTATACCGTGGTTGCCCATGACGTCAAATCCGGGCAGCGTCCCACGGGAGTCGGTGGTGGGAAGTGTCTCGAC
>CAZIRO010000228.1:0-3598 GCA_964541595.1 uncultured Acidobacteriota bacterium | reverse complement strand
CGGACCGTTCCGCAAAATACAATCAACTGCTCCGCATTGCAACGGTCCTGGGAGACTGGGCGGTGTATGCCGGCCGGGAAGTTTTTCTCCGGCGGAAATGAGTACCGGACGGCAATCGCACGAACCGGAGGATTCACGGTATGGCGCACTTCGCACGCGAAACCCATGCACGGGTACTCGTGATGGGTCTCGGCCGGATGGGGTGGGCCATTGCCCGGCAGTTTCATCGGCTTCGGGACCGGTATCCCGTCGATCTGATGCTGTACGATCCATCCCCGGAGATTGTGCAGCGTGTCCGGACATTCGAACGTATCGGCGAAATTTTACCTCCGGATTGGACGCCACGGGAAACGATCGCGCGTGTGCGTCCGCGGGTGATCGTGCACTGTGCACCGTACTACACACAGAACGCCTATATGGCATGGGCCATGACGTTCCAGTGTGATCTCATCACACTCGGTCAGGATACCCCCTTTGTGCGTAAGGCCATTCAGCAGTATCGCACGCGACCCTGGCGGGGCGCTCGCATTGTCCTGGACCACGGTCTGGCACCGGGACTACTGCACACCCTCGCCGTGACCATCGGACGGGATTCCGGAGCACGGTCAGTCGTGATGGAGTGCGGGGGACTGCCGCTGAATCCGAACACCGGCGGACCATTGCGGTACGGACTCAGTTTTTCTCCTTCGGGACTCCTGCAGGAGTATCGGGGGACTGCATATATTCGGCGGGACGGGCGATTATACGCGCTGATGCCATTGTCGGATGTGGCCTATCGGTCACCGTCCGAGGTGGACCCGTGGATGCTCTCTGACGTTCCGCCTGCGCTTTCCGAGCGATTGCGGTACTGGGGTGTCCCGCCGTTTTACCGGGAGTCGGACAGCGGCTGGACGATCGGCGCACTGGAATCCGCCGTGACGGCCGATGGGACGACTGTCCTTCCGTGGGATGCGCGGTTTGCCGACTGGCAGACGATCGAGTACCACACCGTTCGATATGCGGGGCATTACCGGTGGTTCCGTGCCCTGGCGGCGCAGGGATGCCTGGACGACCCCACGGTCATCGAATCACTGCAACGGTTGCCTCCGGCCATTCCGGATATCGTGCTCTTCCGCATCCGGACGGATACCCGTACGTTCGCCGGCGTCGTCGTCGCCGATGCTGTGCTGGACGCGTTTCCCGAACTCTTTATGGGCGGTGCACCGGTGTGGACTGCCATGCAGCATCTGACCGGCTGGCCGGTGGTCTGGACGGCACTGGCACTGCTGGGACTCTGGACTGCACCGATACGCCCGCTGGACGAACCGGGACCGACCGGCCAACCCGTGGAACAGCGACTGGCGCAGGGCGGGATACTTCTCCCATACGAATGGCTGGACGGCCGGAAATTGTGGGATGCCGTGTGTGCAATGATCCCCCCGGACGGTGTGGTCTTCACGGAGACGCCATGTCATGCAGAGACGTGATCACGAGAAATCGGGACCCGAAGCCGTTCACTTTCCGTGCCGATCCCGGAAGACGTGCTTGCGTGTTGAATACGGCACTGGCAATCCGCGTAAACTTCCGCCCCCATTTTTCCAGATGTAGATCCAGTACTGTACCGTACGGGTAATGGCATATTGCAGCCGCAGCGCCGCGATCGCGAATGCCATATTCCGGTGGTCCAGCGTGTCCCACTGCCGCGGATCGTACGGCATTCCAAAGATTGTCGGCCGGGCGAGCATCCGGGAGAAGCGCACGGTTTCCTTACGGATCTCGGATAACCACCTCCGATAATCACCGCGTTCCAGTGCAGGATGGCGGTACCCGTAAAACACGGGGGGAATGATCGGCAGGTGGCGCTCGGTGTATCGATAGAAGGCGGCACGGATCGGCGCGGGCACCCCGCGGAGGACGGCCGGATCGTGATAGAAGAGCACCCAACGTGCACTCTCATCGATTGCCCGTAAAAGGACAGACAACCGCCCCGACGCGTGGAACTGGCGGGGGACTTCCACTGTCCAGTAGGCAAACTGTTCGGGCAGGCGGCGCAGATCGGCCGGACGAATGGCTCGACAGATACGGGGCCGCAGATCGATCGGGCGTTCATGGACGAGCAGTCGCAGACCGGGCGGCAACCATCGCGCAGTCTGACGGTAGGCCCACATCTGTATTGTACACGGCCACCCGTACGCGTTCTGCACGAGCAACGTGCCGATGAGAACAACACTCCATCCCGAGAAACGGCACATCTTCATGCTTCATGGACGAGATGACGCGACCGAAAAGAGCCGGTGAAAGTGTACACGACCCCGCACGATTTTCAAAACCACCACGTCGCGCACCGCGTCCCCGCTCGGGCGAAAACGGATCCGACCGGACGGTCCGCGGTAGTCGACGTGCAGCAGCGCGTCCCGGATCGCGTCTGCCGTCCACTCCCGGGCCGTATCCAGCGCACGGACCAGGATCCGTAATGCATCGTATGCAGCCACCGCATCGGGTGTCGGATCCTGCTGGAAGCGTGTTCGGAATTTTTGCAGAAATGTCCGATTTTCCGGAATATCCAGGTCTGGATGGTACAGGGTGGTGTAATACGCGTCATGAAAGGCCGAACCCAATCGTTGCAACAGTTCTTCCGAATCCCACGTGTCCGCGCCGAGCAGCACCACAGGGACCTGCATCTTCCGCAGTGCCATCACGATCCGGATCGTGTCCAGAATACCCCCGGGGAGGTAAATGTGTATGGGTTGTTCCGGGATCGCCTGGAGCGGGCGCAGCAATCGGGAAAAGTCGCGCGTGTCCGGGGTGTAATTGATCATGCGCAGGATCTGTCCGCCCCGCTGCGTGAACTGATCTTGAAACGCCTGGCTCAAACTGCTGCTGTAGATACTCGCGATATTGTTCAGAATGACGACACTGCGCGCCTGCAGATCCCGGCGGGCAAATTCGGCTATCGCATGCGCCTGATCCACGTCCGAGAATGACACGCGAAACACGTAGCGGCGCCCCCGGGTGATTTCGGGATGGGTGGCAAAGGGCGTGATGAATACCGTCCGATTTCGTTCGCAGACGCGGGCAATTGAACGGGCGACATCCGATGTTGTTCCGCCGATCAGGGCGATGACGCGCTGGTGCTGAATGAGTTCCAGGGTAGCCGCCATGGCGTTGCGCGGCTCATTCCCGTCATCCCGGATAATCAGTTCCACGGGACGTCCACGAACGCCTCCCGCCGCATTGATCTCCTCCGCGGCGAGCGTCAGTCCCATGCGGTTCCCCTGGCCGTACGACCGTCCCGGTCCGCTGAGTGACAGCACCGCGCCGACCCGAACGGGCGCAGGTTCTTCCGCGGAAGTAGGCCACCCGCTCAGGGCAAGCCCGATCCCGAGAATGCAGACGATTCCGGGCCAGACCCCTCTCTGCACCGACATCTTCGCACCTCTGAGACCTGCGGGATGGTAGACTTTCTGCGACGTACGGATTGGATTTCCGGGAAATCCGCATACGCCGGCTGTCGCCGTTTCCGGCCATCTTATACGGAGACGTATGGCATTGTAAAGACCGCGGTCCTGAGATCGGGACAGGCAATGGGACAGGGGATGTGCCGGATGCGCGGATGGCC
>CAZIRO010000227.1:0-3611 GCA_964541595.1 uncultured Acidobacteriota bacterium | reverse complement strand
CCGTCTCCTGTCTCCCGTCCCGGATACCCGACACCTGCCACCCGACACCTGCCACCTGGGACCTGACCCCCAGCGATCAAGCCCATTGCATGAACCCCGCTGTTCTCATACAATGGTGTACAATCGATGCGGGTGTCGAGGTCTGCGATGAGACTGTACAACACGCTATCGCGTACGGTGGAACCGTTGCGTACCTGTGAACGTGGTGTTGTGCGGATGTACACCTGCGGTCCGACGGTGTATGACCGTGCGCATATCGGCAACTTCCGAACATTCGTTGCGCTGGACCTGTTGCGGCGATACCTGCGGTATCGCGGATACCGCGTGATCCAAGTGATGAACCTGACGGACGTGGACGATAAAACCATCCGCGGTGCGCAGCAGGCCGGGACAGACCTGCGCACCTATACGGACCGCTACATTCAGGCATTTTTTGAGGACTACGATGCGCTGCGTCTCGAACGGGTGGAATACTATCCGCGCGCAACGGACCACATTCCCCAGATGGTGGCCCTGATCCAGCGGCTCATCGAAAAGGGACACGCATATCAGAGCGAGGGCTCGTGGTACTTCCGCATCGCGAGTTTTCCAAACTACGGGCGGTTGTCCCGTCTGGATCGACGGTCCATTATCGAGGGATACCGCATCGAAGCCGACGAATATTCCAAGGAGGATGTACGGGATTTCGTATTGTGGAAAGCAGCCAAACCCGGTGAACCGTATTGGGACACGCCCATCGGTCGGGGACGTCCCGGATGGCATATCGAATGTTCCGCAATGTCCATGCACTACCTCGGCGAGACACTCGACATCCACGGTGGTGGGGTGGACCTCATCTTTCCCCACCACGAAAACGAAATCGCCCAGAGTGAGGCGGCCACAGGCAAAACGTTTGTGCGCCACTGGGTGCACTGTGCGCATCTCATCGTCGAAGGCGAAAAGATGGCCAAGTCCAGGGGCAACTTTTACACCGTCCGGCAGCTGCTGGACGAAGGGGTGGATCCCGTTGCACTCCGTTATCTGCTGTTGTCCGTGCACTACCGGAAACAACTGAACTTCACATGGGCATCGCTCCAGGCGGCACAGGAAGCCGTATTCCGTTTGCAGAACATCTACCGCCGACTGCAGACCGAACCACACCGTCCAGACGATGAGACCGACGTGGCGGACCATCTGAACGGGGTGATGCAGCAGTTTGACGCCGCAATGGACGACGATCTGAACGTTTCCGAAGCCCTTGCCGTGCTCTTCCAGGGCGTCCGTCAATGGAACGCCTGGCTGGACCGGGACGTCATTGGCCGTCCCGGTGCCCGGAAGATCCTGGACTGGCTTGACCGTGTGGACGCGGTCCTCGCGGTCTTTCAGGTTTCGGAAGACACCCTGGATGAAGAGATCGCGCGACTCATCGAACTGCGCCATCAGGCGCGATTGCGCAGGGATTTCACCACAGCAGACCGCATTCGGGAAAACCTGCGACGCCGGGGGATCATCCTCGAGGACACCCGCACCGGCACCCGCTGGCGGCGAATGACCCCGGCAGAAATGAAGGCCATGCTGACCCGTGAACGGACACC
The DNA here is from genome assembly GCA_964541595.1 of uncultured Acidobacteriota bacterium. Lineage (GTDB taxonomy): Bacteria > Acidobacteriota > HRBIN11 > HRBIN11 > HRBIN11 > CAZIRO01. Next base: position 2,037 of record CAZIRO010000227.1, on the reverse strand, counting down.
TGAGGGTGAACCCGCATGAGCGTACTGGCGGTCATTCCGGCACGCTACGGATCGACGCGACTGCCGGGCAAACCGTTGCTGGAAATCGCCGGTCAACCGATGATTTATCACGTGTACCAGCGCGTGGCCCGTGCGCAGTCGGTCGAACAGGTGATCGTGGCCACCGATGATGCACGTATCCAGCAGGTGGTCGAATCGTTTGGTGGACGTGCGGTCATGACCTCGCCAGATCACCGGTCCGGAACCGATCGCGTCGCGGAAGTCGCCCGATTGTTGCCCTACGAGATCGTCCTGAATGTCCAGGCGGATGAACCGATGATCCGCCCGGAGATGATCGATGCACTGGTCGAGGTCATGACGTCCAATCCGGGGTGTTCCATGGCGACCCTGGCCTGCGGCCTGGGAGATCTCGATGAACTCGACGATCCGAATGTGGTCAAAGTCGTCCTCCGACCGGACGGCAACGCCCTGTACTTTTCCCGTTCCCCCATTCCATTTCCCATGCTGCCGGAATCTGCACAACTGCGTACGGTCAAGGAAATCGTCAGTTACCGGAACGATCTGATCCGCATGTTTTACAAACACATCGGTGTCTATGCGTATCGACGGGAGTTTCTGCTGCAGTTCATCCGCTGGCCCTCGACGCCCCTGGAACAGTGTGAGGCCCTCGAACAACTCCGGGCACTGGAACACGGGGTGTCTGTCCGCGTGGTCCTGACACCGTATTCCACCATCGGGGTGGACACGCCGGACGACCTCGAACGGGTACGCAAGTTGTTCACCCATTCGGGGGAACACGATTTGCATACCTGACCGGATTGTCCTAATGTAAGTGAATCACGAATTTCTATCATTCCATGCATCACGAAATGAACGGCACATGACGAGGTGCACACCATGGATCGCAAATTCATTTTCGTGACGGGCGGTGTGCTCTCCTCGCTGGGGAAAGGCATTTCGGCCGCATCCATCGGTCTCCTGATGGAACGTCGCGGGTTCCGGGTCAATTTCATCAAATTTGATCCGTACATCAACGTCGATCCCGGAACGATGAATCCTTACCAGCACGGGGAGGTATACGTCACGGAAGACGGTGCGGAAACTGATCTCGATCTCGGCCATTACGAACGGTTCACCTCCGTACAAATGGGTCGGGACAATAACTACACGACCGGCCAGATTTACGCCTCCGTGATCGACAAGGAACGCCGGGGCGTTTACCTCGGAAAAACGGTCCAGGTCATTCCACACATTACGGACGAGATCAAGTCCTGCATCCGGAAGGCGGCCAGGGGATCGGACATTGTCATCGTGGAGATCGGGGGAACAGTCGGGGACATCGAGAGTCTGCCCTTCCTGGAGGCGGTACGGCAGTTTCGTCTGGAAGTCGGCCGCCAGAACGCCGCATTCGTTCACGTCACACTGGTGCCCTATATTCCGACAGCGCGAGAATTGAAAACGAAACCCACGCAACACAGCGTGAAAGAACTGCGTGCCATCGGTATCAGCCCGGATGTGTTGCTCTGCCGAACCGATCGGTTCCTGCCCCCGGAAATCAAACAGAAGATCTCCCTGTTCTGTAACGTCGAACCGCAGGCCGTGATCACCGCCAAGGACGTGGAATTCGTTTACGAGGTCCCGTTGATCTTTCACCACGAGGGACTGGACCACTATCTGGTGCAGATCCTGGACCTGCCGTATACGGAGATGGATCTCGGTGACTGGGAACTGCTCGTGTACCGCCTGAAACATCCGGAAGACGAAGTAACGATCCATATCGTCGGCAAGTATGTACGGTACCACGACGCGTACAAGAGTCTGATCGAAGCGCTCACCCATGGGGGGATCGCCAACAATCTGCGGGTCCATCTCCGATGGGTCGAGGCAGAGGATCTGGAGGGCGGCGATTTCCACCCCATCGAGGATGCGGACGCCATTCTCGTCCCCGGGGGGTTCGGACAGCGCGGTATCGAGGGCATGATCCGGGCGGTCGAGTTCGCACGCACGCGCAAGATTCCGTTCTTCGGTATCTGTCTG
>CAZIRO010000226.1:1538-3801 GCA_964541595.1 uncultured Acidobacteriota bacterium | reverse complement strand
CCGGTGGCCACCGGCCCACCGGTGGACCCGATGGTGCGCATGTCCCATTGCCTGTCCCGATCTCGGTTCTGAAAGGAGCGTTGCCTTTGTGAAGGGACGTGGGGGAACGTGACGGGGTACAGCAACCGATCGCTTCGCGTGACTTTTCCCCGCGTCACTTCATGTCAATCTGGAAATGGACCAGATCAGGAGTACGAACCATGCAGATCCGGGCCGCCGTGTTGCAGGAGTTTCGACGTCCGCTGGTGTGGACCACCTACGAAATTGCCGATCCGCAGGCGGACGAACGTGTGCTGACCGTACGGGCCAGTGGTATCTGCGGGCGGGACCGTGTGGTCGCCCGCGGCGGGTTTCCGAATTATCGGCCGCCGCTCATTCCCGGACACGAGATCTTCGGTGAGGTCGAAGGACAACCGTACAGCGTGTATCCGTTTCTGCACTGCGGTACGTGTGCGTACTGCCGTATCGGTCAGGAAAATCTCTGTACCGGTGCGGGCGCCATTTTCGGGGAAACCCGACCGGGTGGCTACGCGACCGCCGTGGTCGTTCCGGCCGCGTCCCTGATCCCATTGCCGGATGACGCGTATGTCAGGTATGCCGCATGTACCTGTCCTGTGGCCACCAGTTTGCACGCCATACGGATCAGCGGGATCTGCCCCGGCGACCGCGCGCTTGTGACCGGTGCCGGGGGCGGTGTGGGGATCCATATGGTTCAGGTGTTGCGGCAACTCGGTGTTGAAGTCGTGGCCCTGACGTCACCGCGTAAGGCCGGAGTACTGCGTTCACTGGATGTCCGGGTCATCACCGAACAGAAAAAGATCGATCCGGTGGATGTGGTCTTTGAAATCGTGGGGACTCCAACCATTAACTACAGTCTGAGCGTATTGCGGCGACAGGGGACGCTCGTCTGGATCGGGAACGTCACCGGTACGGCGCCGCGCATTGCACGTCCGGCATTGACCATCATGCGGGAACATCGGATAGTGGGTTCTGCCGCGTATACGCGTCGAGAATGGATGCAGGCACTGGAGTGGATCGCCACCGGTCGCGTACAGCCGTTCTATCGGACGTTTCCGCTTTCCAATGTGAACACGGCGTATCGGGCGATGGACGGTGGCGAGGTCATCGGACGTGCGGTGCTGACGGCGGATACCGATACGGTGTGATGCGACGGTAACGTGTCCACCGGCATATCTGCACCAGAAATACACGCTATCGACGAGCGGGATGTCCGGTCATTTGCCGTTTCGTGTCGTGTTGACGGATGGCCGTCCCGTGATCGATGGGGGACCGGTCGTCCTGGAATTACACCCGTACTGGTGTTTCCGCACCCGTCCCGCACAGGCACACCCGCTGTTCTTTATCGATGCCGACGGGTTTCGCACTGTGCCTCCCGGCGAGACCGATCCCGAAATGTCGATCCTGGCGATCGGTTCGTCCACCACCTTCGGCTGGCCGGTCGGCGATGCTCATACGTGGACGGCCATTCTGGAAGAAATCCTCCGGCGATGGACGGGTGCACGCGTCCGGGTCTGGAACGCGGGAACCATGGGGTTCATGCTCCCGCAGATGCGCCATCAGGCGATCGACCTGATACCCGCAATCCGTCCCCGTGCCGTGGTCGTCGTCGCCGGGTGGAGTGACTGGTTCAACCTCGTGTATCATCGTCGCCCACCGGAACGATTTGCATATCACAGCACGTTCTATCATGTGGAAAACCTGCTCGGTGCCGCACATCATCCCCCGCGGGACCATCCCGTACCGGTCGGTTACCTCCGTCGGATCGTCCGGTATATTTATCGTGAAATTCACCTGCTGGTGCAGCTGTTTCGCCGGTTTCGCATTCCCACGATTTTTATCGTCCAGCCGTTCTGGATCGAGGACGACGTTCGGTCCGCGCATCTGCGCGAGGTATTGCATGCGGTACGGACGCAGGTCCGGTCGTATTTCACGTATGCGCGGTATATGCGCCCGCGGCTGAACCGGATCGTGCAACAAATGACGGGAACCAGCGGGACGTGCAGTATACATCTCATGCCGCAGGATATGCCCGTACCCGGAGAACGGTTTACGGATTATGTCCATGTAACGGAGTCCGTACATCGATGGATGGCATTCCGGATCGCGCGGTACATTGCCGATCTGCTGCCGGACGTTTTCGCTCCAGAATCGGAACCCGACTGGACGTATCCGTTGCCCCCATGGACGCACCGCGTGGTGTCCACGCCGAACGGTATGGTGCACGTCCGTCCTGTCATGCCGG
>CAZIRO010000226.1:0-1528 GCA_964541595.1 uncultured Acidobacteriota bacterium | reverse complement strand
AACTCCATTTGCGTGTGGAAACGGCACCGATTCCCACGGTATACGTCATTCGATGGTACCTGCCGGGGACCACGGTCCGGTGGGGTCCATTGCCGTTGCCCGGAAATGCCGTGGCCCTGCGGTGGGTGGATCCACTGGAACTGCGTGGACGCACGGTCGGCGCGGAGGTCACCATCCGGTCCGCGACAGAACCACTGCATATCCGTATCGAACCCCTGCACATGCACACCGGGGATCTCCCGGCAGCCGATGCGTTCGGCTGGCTGGATACGGAATATTTCCTGAACGATCCGTCCCGACCGTTCCGGTGGATCTATTCCGGTCGGGCGGGACTGACGTTTCCCCCCGCACGCACGCCGCAGTTTTTACAGATCGTTGCGCGGCCCATGACGCACGCACGTACGGTCTGGATGCGGGTCTGTGTGGACAACCGTGAAGTGGCCGCCGTGCCGATGGAACCGGACTGGTGTGTGTATCGTATCGTGCTGACGGACACGGGGCCAATCGCGGGTCGCATTCTCATTGCATACGAGCCGGCATATACCCCGATCAGCCTGGGAGTTGCTCCAGATCCGCGGATTCTCGGGGCGATGGTGCACCAGCTGGCGTGGGGGTATACCGTGCCCCCAGCATTCCTGCGATCATGAGGACTCCACCGGCGGTGACGAACGGCGCAAACGCACCGCCCCACTGAAGGAGGCCGTTGCCCCAGATGGGTCCAAGCATGCGGCCAAGGCTTTCTACACTGCCTGTCGTCCCCTGAAGCAGTCCCTGTTCGTCCTGACTCCCCGCATGGCTGATCAGCGCAATCATGGCCGGAAGCCCGAGACCGGCACCCAGAGAAGCGGGAACGAGAAACAGGAGAAACGTCCAGAAATGCGGCGCCCACCCGGCCAGCGCAAGGGCAATGCCCAGGAGGAGGAATCCCCCGACCATGACACGCCGCTCGCCCCAGCGACGCACCACTGGTCCCACGAGTAGCCCCTGGATCAGGGCCCCGAGCAGTCCGTAAAAGGCCATCAGATACCCCACATGTTCAATGGTCAGATGAAAACGCATTTGACCGAACAGTGCAAACGTCGTCTGATACGCCGCTGACGCATTCCAGTACAGGAAATCGATCAGCAGCAGGATGGCCACATGCGGTGCCCGCCGCAACACGTGTCCCATCGTCTGCAACGGTACACGCCGGAATGCGGTCGTCCGGTGCACCGTTTCCGGCAGCCAGAATACGGTCCAGATCAGGGCGACGACACTGATGGCTGCCGCGCCCCAGGCCGGTGCCGCTGTGCCGAATCGGGAAAGCATGCCCGCAAGCGCGGGACCCAGAATGAATCCCAGTCCGAAAGCCACCCCGATGAGACCGTACGCCTGTGCGCGTCGTTCCGGCGGGGTAATGTCCCCGATATAGGCGCGGACGACCGGAATGTTTGCACCGCCCAGGCCGTCCACGATGCGCGCCAGAAAGAGTACCCAGAGCGACCGCGCCAGGGCGAGAATGACGAATCCCGCGACCGTCGAAAGCAGA
>CAZIRO010000225.1:0-3827 GCA_964541595.1 uncultured Acidobacteriota bacterium | reverse complement strand
TCATCGGCGGCGCACCGAACTCTTTCGCCAGGATGCGTGCGCCATGGACCAGTGCACTCTTCCCGAGCGCGTACGGCAGACTCTGTTCAAACGGATATACCCCCTGCATGCTCGCGAAGAGTACTCCGTTCCCGGAACGACCCGCAGCGCGCATGCGTCGTGCCCAATCATGCAGGGCAAGCAACGGCCCCACGGCATTGATAGCAATCGCCGTACACAACCGTTCGACCGTCCAGGCTTCGACGGGAATACGTGCCGGATCACCGACCAGGCAGACCCATCCGAACGGATCACCGGAAACGTGGGCCTGCGCATCCCATACGGACTGCCAGGTGGCCGCATCCCGGATGTCGCCCACCACTGTGGTCACCGGAACGCTGTACGCCCGTTCAATCCGGGTTCGCCGTTCCTGCAGGCGCGCGTGGTCGCGTCCGACGAGGACCAGGGACGCGCCACCTTCCGCAAGAAACGGAACCACCCGTTCCGCAAGGCCTCCGGTCGCGCCGTATACAATGATCACACGCTGTCGCCACATGCATCCGTCCTCACACCGTATACATTCGTGATGGGTGCCCTTTCAGGGGGGACGCAATACGTGCCCCGGAAACTGCCAGGCGCCGGAAAAATGATAGATCCGCATGTCATACAGGAATTGCGTCCACCGTTCAATGTACGTGAGTAACCGGTCGGAAGAAACCCAGTCGGCCATACGTTCCAGCGTTCCCTGCAGATCGATCGAAATGATCAGTGCGTGTAACCGCTGTTGAACGTACCAGAGGTCGCGTACCAGGATCAGGGCATGGGTCAGGATCTGTTCGACCCACCACCGATGCCACACCCAGCCGTCTCCCGTAAACAGCGGTCCCTGGACGCTGAACACGTCTCGTGCGAGGGTCTCCAGCGGACGCACGTCCACTTCCATATACCGCCACCATTCTTCATGCGGATCGGCCAGCCATTTCTGCAACCACTCGAGTACGATACGGCGCAGCTGCCGATGAAAATCCCAGAACGCCCGGGGTTGCATGATCCAGCCGGGACGGCCCTGGCTGAACCGGCACGCCCAGCGGGCTTCCGATTCGGACCATTCCGGTTGCCGCAGTAAATACCGTAAAAGGTCTTCCTCGGGTACCGGACCAAACCGCAGGATCTGCGATCGGGACCGGATCGTGGGCAGGATCCGATACAACTGCGCTGTGATCAGAATGGTGATCGCATCCGGTGGCGGTTCTTCCAGGGTCTTTAACATGGCATTCGCCGCTTCCTGTCGCATCCGGTCGACGTCGTCCCAGATAAAAATCTTGACACCCCCGCTCCAGGACCGCAATGCGATCTGTTCACGGTACCGCCACACGGTCTCCACACGATGGGTGGACTGCCCGTTCAGCATGTACACCACCAGGTCCGGATGCTGACCCCGTTCCACCATCCGGCAGGGCGCGCACGTCCCGCACCCCAGGAAGGTGTGGTGCGTGCACAGTCGACCCTGGGCAAAACGCAGGGCGATCGTCCGTTTGCCGACACCTTCCGGGCCGGCCCACAACATGACGCCGCCCCGCCATTGCGTGTCGTGGTACACACGCAGTCGCTCCAGCACCCGCGTATGCCCGAGGATCGGCGCACCGGACGGAACGAGGACAGGAGGGGCTGGCACTGCATCGATCTTGCGGACATCCGACGATTTTCGTCGCCGTGGCATGGTTCTGTCCCCGGCCAAACAGCGCAGACATCATCGCGATCAGTGTATCATGCATCGGGGGGAATGACGAGTGCTTCTCTGGAGTTGGGACAGGAAAGGGAACACGGTGTGTCCCGAACGGCTCCGCGGTATTCCGTCAACCAGAATGCGCGGACACCCGACACCTGACACCTGAGACCTGAGACCGGTGCAACCCCTGTCCCATTGCCTGTCCCGATCGCAGACCCCAACATTTGTCTTCCCCGGGGTTTTCACTTAAACTTATGTACGAGTGAACCCATTTGTGGAGGATATCACCGGAAATGCGGAGTATGAATCGGGTATTCCTCATCGGTCATGTTGGCCGCGAGCCGGATGTGCGCACGTTGCCGTCCGGTCAAAAAGTCGCCAACTTTCCGCTGGCAACGAACGAGGTCTGGCGGGACGCCAGCGGACAGCGGCAGGAACGCACGGAATGGCATCGCATTGTGGCATTCGGCCGTCTGGCCGAATTGAGCGAACGATACATCCGAAAGGGTCGGTACATCCTCGTGGAAGGGCGCATTCAGAGTCGTCAATACACGGACGCTCAGGGAAATGTGCGATATATTACCGAAATCATTGCGCGGGATATCAGTTTTCTTGAACCCCGCAGCGCCGTGACGGCGGACGTGGCGGATACGATCGAGCCCCCTCCGGTACTGGACGATGTCGAATACGAATCGGTCACTTCTGACACCAGCGCTGAAGATGAAGAACTCGACTTCCTGATTTGAGGTACATCCGGCGATGCGACGCGTACAGATACCTCCCGAAATGACCCGTCCCATTGTGGGTCCCCTGAACGCGCACCTTCGCCTCATTGAAAAGAAACTACGGGTTCGCATTTACACACGCGGCAACCATTTCCTCATTGAAGGGGACCCCGGCGACGTTTCGGCGACGGAACGTTTACTGCATCAACTCTCCGTGATGAGTGCGGGGGGACAGCCGATTCGTTCTCATGATGTGATGACTCTGATTCGACTTGTTCAGGAAGATCCAGACATCGATCTCGCGGAGGTCTACTCCCGTTACCAGATTCAAACGTCCGGAAAGCGGAACGCCATCCCGAAGACCCGCAACCAGCGGATCTATATCGACGCCATTCGCACGTACGATATCGTATTCGCGATCGGTCCTGCGGGTACGGGTAAAACGTATCTGGCCGTCGCGATGGCACTGGAAGCCCTGAGCCAGCGCCGGGTCAGTCGACTGATCCTGACCCGTCCGGCGGTGGAAGCGGGCGAGCGGCTGGGGTTCTTACCTGGCACGATGATCGAAAAGGTGCATCCCTATTTGCGACCGCTGTACGATGCATTGTACGACTTTCTGGACGTGGACCGTGTGGAGTCCCTGTACCAGAAAGGCGTGATCGAAATCGCACCCCTGGCATTCATGCGCGGTCGGACGTTGAACGACGCGTTCATCATTCTGGACGAAGCACAGAACACGACGTCTGAACAGATGAAGATGTTTCTGACCCGTATCGGGTTCAACTCGAAAGTCGTCATCACGGGGGACATCACGCAGGTGGACCTGCCTCCCGGTCAGACATCGGGGTTACGGGAAGCCGTGCAGATTCTGCAGCACATCGAAGGGCTGCGGTTTGTATTCTTTGACACCACTGACGTCGTGCGCCATCCCTTGGTGAAAGAGATCATTGAAGCCTACGAACGGCATGAAGCGACGAAAACATCCGGACCGTCGACGGAACCTGTACCGGACGGTTCGGATGCAACCGAGTCGACGCCATGAACGATCGCGATGTGCCTCTATGGCGCAGATTCTGGCCGCACGGTGACACCAGAGCCCGGGTATTCCAGTGGCTCCGCATGTTGCGACGGCCCAATTTCTGGTGGGGTCTGGGACTGTTCGTCCTGACCCTGTGGGCCATGATCTTGCAGCACGGCTACCGTGTTCCGGAATGGACCGCCGGTACAGTCGCCACGCAGACGATCCGCAGCCCGTTCGACATCGAGGTCATCAACGCTGAAGAAACCCAGATGCGGCGTGAACAGGCGCGGCGGCAGATCCCACCGGTTTATGCCTGGGACCGTCGCATTCCGGATATCCTGCACGAACGCATCCGCCAGATCTTCCAGGCCGG
>CAZIRO010000224.1:462-3837 GCA_964541595.1 uncultured Acidobacteriota bacterium | reverse complement strand
AATATCCCCCCTTCGACCGGTGACCGGCGACGGAAGACGGAAAAGCACGGCAACGGAGCGGGGTACCCCGCCGGAGGTCGCCTTCCCCCTGATTTCAGTGGACCACGTCTTTGCCCGCGTCGGGCAACTTCCCGAGGGTCAGCCACCCCGTTTTCTCACTTCAGCCCATCACCGGACACCCGACACCTGACACCTGACACCTGGGACCTGGGACCTGAGACCTGAGACCCGACACCCGGGACCGGAGACCGGTGACCACCGGCACACCGGTGGATCCGGTGGTTCTGCTGTCCCATTCCCTGTCCCGATCTCAGCGGACAGGCTCGATTTTGCATACGGTCTTTGATAAAGTTTTGGGAAATAGAACGACGTATCCCGGATGACGGCGGGTCCAGGGGGCGATATCGTTGACCGTTCGACGAGAATGCCATACGGTCCATACCGTATGAACGACCCGACCGCCCGGTACACGCCTGAAGTACGGACATTTTTTACCCACGGAGGCACGGAGCATGGAGCGCGCAACCCGTAAAAAAGTCCTGCGCATGATCACGTACGGACTGTACATCATGACCGCAGCGGACGGTGAAGACATTGCTGCCGGCGCAGTGACATGGCTATCGCAGGCGTCGTTTGAACCGCCACTCATTATGGTTGGTGTAAAAGTCGGCAGTCATCTGCATCAACAGATCGATCGTACCGGAACGTTTGCCGTCAACATTCTTGCTGCTGATCAACAGGATGTGGCCCAGGCGTTTTTCGGTCCCACCCGGCGGGAGGGCGATCGGTTGAACGGGTACCCGTTTGAACGCGGTCCGACCACCGGCGCGCCACTACTGATCGACCTGCCTGCGTGGTTCGAAGCACGCGTGGTGGACCGCGTGGCGCGGGGAGACCATACGGTATTCGTCGCCGAAGTTGTAAACGCCGGCGTGCGGCGGGAAGCAAAACCACTGGCGCTTCGGGACACACCCTGGATGTACGGCGGGTAGTTCCCGGGCATCGCATACCGGTCCATCGCTCAGTGGTACATCTCCGAAGTGACGGGGAACAGCAGCGGGTGACTGCGTTACTGCTCTCCTTTTTCATTTCGTTTTCATTCCGTATTACGACCCCGGTGGACCCCCGGATACGGAAACCACAACGCACGGGAACCGGAATGCGGGTTGCACTGGTCGGCGGTTTTGGACTTCACAACACGGGCGATGACGCCATCCTCGAGGCGTGGCTCGCGTGGTATGGCACGCATATGCCCGATACGGAGTTGTTGCTCGTCGGCGGCCACCCGGAAAGTCTGACGACACGGTATGGGTACCCCGCTGTGGATCTGATGGATTGGCCGGCGTTTGTTGCACATGCGCCAGCGCTCACGGGCGTTCATTTCGTCGGAGGCGGCGTCCTGTACGACTACTGGGACCTGGACGCGGCTCGACTGTTGCAACCGGGAGCGGCCGGTCCGATGGCAATACTCAATCTGATCTATCTGGCCCGCGTACTGGGACTTCCCTGTATTCTGACCGGGATCGGGCTGGGACCTTTACGTGACGCGGCGAATCGGGCACTCGTTCGGGATGCACTCCGACTCACTGCGCACGTGTCCGTTCGAGATTCGGGCGCACGCGATCTGCTGAAGACCATCGATCCGGACCGGCAGCCCGTTCCCATCACCGGCGATCCGGTGCTGCTGGGATTGCCGGAACCGGCGGTGTCGGCGGACGCGGTCGGGCGCCAGCTCGGGGTGTCGTGGACGCCGCCGGTGCTGACCGTGGTCGTGCGCAACTGGCTGGACGATACGCGTCTTGAACCGCTCTGGACGATCCTGGCCCGATCCCTGGATCAGTGGCTGGAACGGCAACCGGGTACGGTGCTCTTCCTGCCGTTCTCCGTCGATCCGGGGAGTCCGCTGACGGACGATCGCACGGCGATCGCGGCTGTGCATGCGCGTATGCGTCATGCGGATCGCGCGTACGTCGTGGATCAATACGTGTCCCCGCAGCGCGCACTGACGATCATCCGCGCAAGTGTATGCGTTGTGGCCATGCGGTTGCACGCCGTGTTGATGGCCTTCCTGGGCGGTCGTCCGGTGATCGCCATTGCGTACGATCCCAAGGTGTCCCACCTGATGGAAGACGCCGGAATGGCGAATGCCTGTGTATCTCTTGAAGCCCCTGAAACGCTGCCGACACTCCTGGAACGGATTGAAACAGAAACACCCACACAGATCGAACGCGTATACGCATACGTTCGCACGGCACGGGAACGGTTGGCACTGGACACCCGGGCCGTGCGTACGATCGGGACCGCATCGGCACGGGATTCGATCGTTCCGGATCCGCATCTGCGGCGGGTGATCGTACGTCATCTGACGGAGGATCACCGGATTTATTTCGAACGGGAACACCTTCGCGCCATCGTCGAGGAATTACACGCATTCAAGACGTCCCGGGGATTTCAATGGGTGAAACGCTACTGGCGATGGAAATCCGAAATACAACGACGACTCTCCTGGCTGCGCCAGTTCCGGATCCGACAACCACCGATGCGTTCTTCCGCAGTGACGGCCACCTGCATCCGGCAGACACCGTATGCTGCTATTGTGGCGCACGCGTTTTTTGACATGCGGGGAGAACGGCCATGGCTGGGTGGTGCGGAACGGTATGTCGTCGAACTCACACGATTGCTCCGTCGGTTGGGGTTTACCGTCGATGTCTACCAGCCGGCGGAATTTGACTGGACCCGGGAGTTCGAGGGTATCCGGGTGATCGGTCTCGGACTTCACGACGGTTCCACGGACGACATCCGTGTACGTCTCAGTCGTGCATTTCACACACGTGTACACCGCCCCGATCTGACGATTTATTCGTTCCTCAGTGCGATCGGACCGTACGCGTTCACCCCGTCTATCGGCATCAGTCACGGTATTTACTGGGAAGCGCCGGAAGTCCTGCTCGGACCACCGGAACTGCGGGAAATGGCGGACGTCATCCTGCGGGCCATCGATCGGGTGACCGCGATGGTCTCCTGCGATACGAATACGATCCACTGGGTACGGGCCACCCGGTATACCCTGGCTCAGAAGTTTGTCTACATCCCGAACTTTGTCGACCTTGACCGGTTCCGACCCGTGGAACGACCGGACGACGCGGATCGGCCACTCGTGATCCTGTTCCCGCGTCGACTGTGCGAGCCACGGGGATTCTGGCTCATGCTGGAGATCGTCCCGGAACTGCTGCAACGATACCCGCACGTGGTCTTCCACTTTGTGGGCCAACCGCATACCCAACATGAACGCAACGCGATCGAACGTCTGGTCCAGACCCACCCACGGCGCGTGCGCTGGAGCGTATATGCCCGAGAGGACATGCCGCGCGCGTA
>CAZIRO010000224.1:0-452 GCA_964541595.1 uncultured Acidobacteriota bacterium | reverse complement strand
GACATTGCCGTGATTCCCACACTGTACCAGGAGGGCACGTCGTTGTCCTGCCTGGAAGCCATGGCATGCGGCAATGCCGTCGTTGCCACGTTCGTGGGGGGATTGACCGATCTGATCATCCATCGGTACAACGGTTTACTCGTTGCACCGCGTGCGGACGCGGTCGCGCGGGCCATCGCGGAACTCATTGAACACCCGGAACTCCGGCGACAACTCGGGCAACGTGCAGCGGCAACAGCCCGAACATTTGACCTCCGGCGGTGGCAACAGGAGTGGACGGACGTCATTCACCGGGTCACAGGAAAAAAGGGGATCGCACGGATAGCATCCCGAAGATCCGGGACCTGAGACCCGCCACCGGTGGCCACCAGGTGGCCGGTGTCCGGTCTCAGGGGGACAGGAATCCCATGGGACCCGGATTCGGCTATTCGGGATTGGAGCCTGCCGTTTTC
>CAZIRO010000223.1:0-3846 GCA_964541595.1 uncultured Acidobacteriota bacterium | reverse complement strand
GGGGATAGCGCATGACCGCATGGGGACCCACGGTGTCCCATGGCCTGTCCCGATTGCAGAGGGGTCCGGAACCGGGAATGGTGGCACGGCGTGACAACGCCCGCGTTTGTTCGGAACAGCGTTTGAGAAGCCGGTCATGTATGCACTCACGGCGGTGCTCGCAGGATCTCGCCGACCTGTAAACGCGTGACCTGCTGAGCGGGAAACCATGCGGAAATGAGGACGATCCCGACAGCGCTGACCCCGATCGCCACCGCGTCCAGCCACCGTACGCGAAACGGCAAATACGGAATGAAGTACACTTCCATGGGAAGCCGAATGACCTGATAGTGGTTCAGGATCCAACTGGCGGCAATACCGACGATGAGACCGGTGGTAATCCCCAAAATCCCCAGTGTCAATCCCTGTAAGAGGAATACCCGACGAATCGACCGGGGCTCCGCACCCATGGCCATGAGCATGGCGATGCGGGAACGTTTTTCCCATACGGTGAGCGTCAGATGTGTGATGATGTTAAACGATGCAACGACGACGATGAGCGTGATGGCGACGAATAACATCCATTTTTCCAGTTGTAAAGCAGAAAAGAGTGCCTGGTTCTGATCCATCCAGGTCTGCACATAGATGCGGAAATGTTCCAGACGACGGCGCACGGCCCGGGCCACCATTGGCGCGGCATCAACGTCATCGGTCAGGATCTCCACGGCAGATGCACCTTTTGGAATCTGGAATAGGCTTCGTGCGAGATCGAAATCGACGAATGCCCAGTGATGGTCAAACTCGTACATGTCGGATTGAAACACGGCGGCAACGCGCAGGCGTCGAATGCGGGGAAGTACCCCCATCGGAGAGAACAGCCCCTCGGGAGCCACCAGGGTGACGCGATCGCCGACCCAGACACCCAGTTGCTGCGCCAGACCATAGCCGATGGCGATCCCCTGTCGCGCGATCAGTTCTGTCCAGGATCCGGCGATTACGTTCCGCAGAATCGGTATTCGCTCCCGCGCCGCTGCGGAAAGTCCTTTGACAAACACGCCCTGGCTTCCCTGCGGACCGGCCAGCAGCACCTGACCGTAAATCACCGGGTAGACGGTCTGTACGTGTGGGATCTTGTGCAAATCGTCCAGTTGACGCAGAACCGGAACCAGAGATTCGGGTTCAATCCCCTGAATGATGACGTGGGGTGTGCCGCCGAGAATGCGGTGTTTTAAATCCTGTTGAAACCCCGTCATCAGCGCCATCGCAATGACCAGCGCTGTGACCCCCAGGAAGATACCGATCACCGCTGCCCAGCTCGTCAGGGAGAGTAGCCGGCCGGAACGTGTACGAATAAACCGAAACGCCAGCCAGAGTGGCCAATTCATTGTCGGCTACGGATATTGTGCAGGTATCCGGATACCGGCGCGTGTGTCGATGACCCGGACGGCCATGCTATGCCCGGATGGACCGGACCGCCTGCAGCACCGCGTCGTAATCCGGTTCTTCGGTGACCTCCGGAACGATCTGAATATAGCGCACGACGTCCCGGGGATCGATCACAAAAATCGCGCGGGTCAACAGACCGAGTTCTTTAATGTAGACACCGTAGTTGTACCCGAACGACCGGTCTTTATAGTCCGAAAGCACGACCACCCGGTCGACACCGTGCGCACCGCACCACCGTTTCTGAGCAAACGGCAGGTCCATGCTGATGGTCAGGATCACCGTATCATCGCCCAATTGACCCGCGAGTTGATTGAATTTCTGGGTTTCCGTACTGCACACACTCGTATCCAGTGAGGGGACCGAACTGATGACTTTGATCTTGCCGGAAAAGGTTTGCAACGACACCGGTTGCAGGTCCAGGTTGACCACCTGGAAATCGGGCGCCGGGTCCCCCACACGGATTTCCTGGCCGATCAGCGTCAGCGGCTGGCCCTGGAATGTTACGAGTCCCGTACGTTCCTGCATGTACACACCTCCTGAGGGAATTTTCACCGTATCGCAGGGGACGGTCCGGCGTGCGCGATTGGACTGTCGTTGACCGGAGACCGATACGTTGCCCCCAAAGAGACCGATCGTATACGTTGACCGTCAGGAATTGGACGGCATTATACGCCAATCCCTGTACAATGCAAGGACGCACCGGGTTTGTGCGCTCACTCCGTGCCTACCATCGGACGCACCGGGGTACGGTGCGGACAAAGACCCCGTACCGTTTGGGTTCTTCCAGACGGCACGACCACACCAGTTGCCCGTTCCAGACCGTCACGTCCGGACAACCATCACACATGTCCTGCCGGCCGTCTTCGAGGATGTCGATCGGCTGAATGAGCATCACTGACTGGAGGTGCAGTGGCCGAAACAGTCGAAAGGGGTTGCGCAGGATAAACGACAGATACCGCGCGGCCGTTCGCCGGGCCTGCGTATCGAATATCGCCAGAGGGAACACCGATTTGCCCCACCGCATGGTACGGGGATGCGGATAGGCGAGATATCGACCACGCCAGAAGTGGTGCTGCGTCTGGATGAACTCAACCGCACGGGGACCGAGGTATCCCAGAATGCGGCCGGGCATGCCGGCACGGATCGTCAGCAACCATTTCAGCGAATTCGGTCGCTCGGTGCCGTTCAGATACGCACAGGGGGTAAAATCCGGAAATCGGCTGCGGATCACGTTCAGAATATCGGTCGACTGAATGAATACGTTCTGTTCCGCTTCGGAAGTATACGGCAGGGGCTTGACATCGATCGGCTGATCCCCGGCATAGAACGCATACCGCTGCACGAGTGCCGGTACGATCTGACGATAGGCGATGAACACCACGACATGGACCTTATCGATATGGCGTGCGGCCCATTCGAGCACGTCCGGGACGTATGGCAGTGTGTCTTCGTATACGGTGGCGTTGAAAGCGCAGAGTAACCCGCCTGCTTCCGCCAGCATTTCCGCATAGTACAGTCGCAATTCGTTCAGTTCGATCTCTGTCTTGCCCTTCCAGTGGGGACGGTACTGTTTGCTGTCAATATGAAACGTGAATCCGTGCACGCCCGCTTTTTTCAATTCACGCAACAGCTCTTTCGTGAGCGCCACGCCGTTCGTGTTGATGATCGGTTTGAATCCACGTGTGGCGATTTCACGGACGATGTCGACGATGTGCGGGTGCAATAACGGTTCTCCACCGGCGATGGAAATGCAGTCCGACTTGCGCAGACGCGCAAAGGTCTCGATCTCCTCGCGAACGACATCCAGGGGTTTATGCGCCGAGGGTACGTTTTCCCGGTAGCATCCCACACAGACGATATTGCACGCCGAAGTGGGTTCCAGCCAGGAAATGCCGTTATCCGGAAGGGTCCAGGGAAGGCGGTAAAGTTGACGGTGGTCAAGGGCGGCCGTTTGCATGGACTCCCTCCATTCGTTTTCATCAATGGAATGCAGGACTGCGGGCAACGGCGGATGATCTTTTCAGAGATCGGCACGGGAAATGGGACACCTGGGTGCCCATTCGACCATGCGATGTTCCCGTCCCATTGGATGCCCTGTCCCCTGTCTTTCGTCTCCCGTCCCGGATACCCGACACCTGCATACCTGACACCCGACACCTGGGACCTGAGACCTGACACCCGACACCTGAGACCAGTGGCCACTGGCACACCTGTGGATCCGGTGGTTTGCCTGTCCCATTTCCTGTCTCGATCTCAGTTTCAGTATATTGCGACCGCACGCGATTTGCTATGCAGTCGTTCTGCAGTCGGAACAGGTACGGGACGCGATGGGTCCCGATATGGACCACGAAAAGACCCGACACACCGGAATCTGCAATCGAGACAGGCCATGAGACACCGTGGGTCCCCATGCGGTCATGG
>CAZIRO010000222.1:0-3866 GCA_964541595.1 uncultured Acidobacteriota bacterium | reverse complement strand
ACCGAAACAATCTCAGCTCTAAAACCAACAACTTCGACAGACGCCGAGACCTTTTGAAAATTTACTCCAGCACCAACACCAACAAAAATGTCTAAACCCGAACTAGCAGGGTATACGTAGTAAAGGTTTATCCCGAAAGTCAGATCTCGAGCTGGCACTTCCCCTTTCACTATTCCTAAAAAGGGGTCAAACGTTTCTACAGTGTAGGTTTTACGCCAATAGCCTATTTCACCTTCGACCGCAATGTTTTCCGTAGCAAAGTACCGAAAGACCCCCGCAAGATAAAAAGTTCCACCGATTTCATTACCCACAAAAGCGGCCCCTATACCAGCACCAACATCGAGCTTCCCATCCTGAGCGTATGCATTCGAAATTCCAAACATAATGAACAAAATGGTGACAACCCCCGAAATTGCAGCTCGCATCACATCCCTCCTGGAAATATCTAAGATTTGCTTTGTTGCAAAGAAGGCACATTGCAAGGATAGAACGGGCGATGTAGATATTTGTATGATAGTCGGAACCGCGTGAGAAGGCATGTTGTGGATGGGAAATTGTTGCGCATCAAGATTGGGAGAAGGGGAAGATCATGAGCCAGAAGAGACGGCCGCACGACCGGGAAAGCATGTACGTGCGCCTGGCGCGGCTGGCGTATGGACTGGCGCAGCAGACGGTACCGCGCTGGAGCCATCCCAAAAGTCCGCATCGCTACACGTTTCCGCAACTGGTGGCGTGCGTGGTGCTGAAGACGGCGCTGGGGATGACGTATCGCGATTTTGTGGAGTGGTTGAAAGCCACCGACCGGGTCTGTGCGGTGCTGGAGTTGGAACGGATTCCGCACTATTCGACCCTGAATCGCGTGATGCACCGGTTGCGGAGCCGGGACCTGCATCGGATGCTGGCGGTATTGCACCGGCATCTGCGCACGCAAGAGACGGGGGCCGCAGCCGACAGTACGGGGTTTCGGGAGGAGCGGGCCAGTGCATACTATCAGAGTCGGCGCGGCCGGCGGTATCGGCGCTGGCGCAAGGGGGTGGTGCTGGTGGGATTGACGACGATGATGGTGCTGGCCGTGCGCGCCGGGCGGGGTCCGGGCAGTCGAGCGCGTTTCTGGCGAGGGCTGAAGCGGAGTGGCCGGAGGTGGGTGCAGGATGGCGGGGTGTGGCTGGCCGATGCGGGGTTTGACGGGCGCGCGGTGGCGGCGACGGACCTGGTGCCGCCGGTGCGGCGCGGGGGTGCGGTGATGGCGCCGGAACGGCAGGCGCGCCGGGCGCGGGTCGAGGCGGCCCGCAGGCAGGGCCTGTATGGGCAGCGATGGAAGAGCGAGACGGCCATCTCGGTCATCAAACGCAAGTGGGGGGATGCGGTCACGCACCGCAAGGGCTGGCATATCCATCGCGAGATTCTGCTGCGCGGTCTGGTCTACGGTCTGCATCGTGGCCTCATCCTCCGGCCTTCCCTGGATCGGGAAGTTTTTCTCTATGTCCGATACTTTTTGCTTTTATTTTGGCGCATGCGTCATGGCCCGGAATCGGGCTTTTCAGGTTCTCATCACCGGCCCAAACCCCAGAACTCATGCCTCAATCCATGATGTTTGCAACAGAGCAGTCTTGCCGAAATGCGGTGGACACCTTAAAATTAAATACACAGCAGGCAGACTCGATCTGTCCGGGCTTGCTGTTGCGGTGGGGGGTTAGCTCAGATGGGAGAGCGCCAGCTTCGCACGCTGGAGGTCGCCAGTTCGAATCTGGTACCCTCCACCATTGACTTGACCTTCCGCTTGAGGCATTTGCATGTCCCGCTTTATTGGGGGAAGCGCTGCCGCCATGGCTCGGGAAATTGCCGAAGGCTATATCATGGTCACACGGGCGACATTGAGGCGGTTTTCTCCCCAGGAATTGCGGCAATTACAGTTTGAAATCGACCGCCTGATCTCGAATCTGCGCGCTGAACAAACCGCTACCGACGAGCCGCTTGTCATTCAACGGCGCAATCGTAAACTGTCTCGCCTGATGCAGGTCAACCGCATGATCCAGGCGATGCAGATGCGGCGTGCTTGAAGCCATGCGACGCATTCCCCTGTATCCGCTCATCGATTACTGGGAATCTCCAGGCATCCAGGAATGGACACGATGGTTCGGGCGCGACGCGCCCATGGTGGTGGAAATCGGGTTCGGACGGGGTGAAACGCTGGTCCAGCGTGCATGTGATCACCCCGATTGGAATATCGTCGGCATTGAAATCGCCTGGGCATCCATCCAGCGCGCGCTGCGGCGCATCCACCACGCCGGCATATCCAACATACGGATTGTTTATGCGAATGCCGATTGGGCCCTGTACTATCTCTGGCCAGCGGAGAGCGTGCATACCGTCTGGAGTCTGTTTCCCGATCCCTGGCCGAAAGCCCGGCATATTGCCCATCGGCTGTTTTCCCGACGGTTTTTCTTACGGGTGAACCGGGTCCTGGTTCCCGGAGGGCAGGTGCACTGTGTGACCGATGCGGAATCGTTTGTCCGCTGGGTACTCGATCAGTATCCTGAAACGGGGTTTCGGATCACGCACCGGACGTATCGCAATACCGTACAGTTCGGAACGAAATACGAACAGAAATGGCTGCGCGCCGGACGGACATTCCACTGGTTGACATTTACCAAAACCCGGACCCTGCCATACCCCGAACCTCCCTGGCCGGAAAACATGCGCACTTACCGCTGGACGGGCACCTTTCAGCCCGATGATCTGACGTGGCCGGAAAAGGTGGTGGATTCGGACGTGGTCCTCGTATTTAAGGAGACTCTCTGGGATGCGCACCGTCACGTGTATATGATCAAAGTCATCATCCGTGAAGACACGTTCCTGCAGAAAGTCTGGCTGGAACTGCGGAACATCGGAACGATCTGGCGGCTGGCCCCTTCAGACGGGTGCAAATTTGTGCCCACCTACGGCCTCCAGCGCGCACTGGACGTTGCCGCAGAGGTCATTTCACGTATATCAACGTTGCACGCGAGTTCGAGCAAAGTACAATGCACGGACGAAATTTGACATGTAGACACATGTTCGGATATAAAAAATACGCCACCTGTTGAATCCCCAATGAGATGTTCCGGAGCCTCCAGAAAGAAACGTACGACTCCCCCCACATGACCATATCATCCATGGAGGTGTCGTATGTCACGGCGTGTCTGGGTATTGGCCATCGGGTGTATGCTGCTTGCCGCCCTTACGGAGGCGGTCGTCGGACGTTCCGCAGAACGGTATTTCGACGTCATTGTGGTGCTCCGTCCGGAATATGCACCGGGTCCCGCAGTGGCCAATCGATGGTATGCATCCCGGGTCGCTCAGGAACTGGGAATCCCGGCGCGACACACTTATGGAAAGGCACTCGTAGGATTCGCTGCCCGGATACCGGAAGCGGTGTTGCAGCGACTCCACAATGACGCCCGTGTGAAATACATCAACTTCGACCGGCCGGTCTATGCATTCGGCCGTCCGGTGATCCAGGTGCCCAAGTGCAATCCCAAAAAGGGATGTGGCGGAGGTAGCGGCCAAGTTGTTCCCTGGGGAATCCAGCGAATTGGGGCTGATCAGAACACCAATCCGGGCACGGGGGTTCACGTGTTTGTCATCGATACGGGGATCGACTCCGACCATCCCGATCTGGCGGCAAATCTCGGAGAAGGGTATGCGGTGGTATCCTGTCGCGGACGTGGTTGTCAGTATCCATGGGATGACGACAATGGCCACGGTACCCATGTCGCCGGCACGATCGGGGCACTGGACAACGACATCGATGTCGTCGGCGTCGCACCGGAAGTCGTGCTGCACGCGGTCAAGGTGCTGTCTCGAAGCGGTTCCGGCACCTGGTC
>CAZIRO010000221.1:0-3962 GCA_964541595.1 uncultured Acidobacteriota bacterium | reverse complement strand
CTGCCCCCACAACCACGGCCGGTCCGGACACGCCGGTGCTGCATACGGTGTCACCCTGAAGTCAAACGCCCGCGCGATGTAAACCGCCGCAGGAACCCCAAAAGGAGAACATATTGAGGGGGGACCTCCCCCGCGTTTCGGACCATGGTGTCACCTCCATGGAGATGGGTCTCACCTCTACATACGAACAGGTGAAAACGGTCGCGGAGACAAACGGATGTCCACGGAACGGGGGAGGCAGGCGATTACCGGGTAGCGGACCGGGCCTGCACACTGTCGCGGGCGGTCGCCGGGCGGAGGCGGATGGGACCAAACGGTCGTGACTGTTCGGCGATGACCTGACCGGTATGGACCATATGCACGAGTGCGGCAAATGCCGCTGACTGTTCACTGCGCGTCGGCAACCGGCGCAGGTATGATTGAAACGTTCGCCGTCGCCTGGCCAGGCGTCGAAGCGGCGCGAAGTGGTCTTCAATACGAACGACTACCAACCGGATGCGTTGCGGCGCACGCCGACGGCGGCGGGTGACGAGACGTGCCATCGTTTCCGCGATCTGTACCGGAGTCGGCGCGTCGTCCGGATCGAGTAACGTCGTCGCACCTTTCGGCAGGAGATCCGCCTGATCGCGCAGCCGGCGGTACAACCATCGGGTTACCCGCCGGAGTTCGCGATAGGACCGCACCTGCGCGCGCAGTTCGTCTTCGAGAGCCTTACGTTCTTCCACGGGGGGACCCTGATCATGCGGCAGCAGTGCGAGGCTCTTCAGCCAGAGCAGTCGTGCGGCCATGACCAGGAACTCGGCGGCAATATCCAGACGGTACTCCTGCAGTGCGTGCAGATAGGCAAGATATTCGTCTGCCAATCGGGCGATCGGGATGTCTTCAATGGGGATTCGCTGCCGTTGCACGAGATAGAGGAGCAGGGCCAGCGGACCTTCGAACGCGGGCAACCGGACGTTCCAGGTATACGTCCGTACCCATCGGCCGATGCGGGTGACCCGGCGGCGAAGTTCGATGTGGATCGACGCAACCGACTGCCCCGGCGAAGTGTTCGGCTCATGTGCCATGGGCCCCGTCTCCCCCTCGGACAGAGTTTTCAACGCATGCGCTTCAGTGGCCACGCCAAGGGACTGATCCTATTTTTCACCGGGCCAACGCGATCCATCCCTCTACCCAATCTCCGGCGCCTGATCCCCGACATCTTTCCAGATCTCACCACAGAGACGCGGAGCACACAGAGCGCACGGAGGATAAAAAGAACAGTGTACGCTGCACATTTCCATCTTTCCCTTTTCCGGTGAATCACCTATCCAACAAATCCTCACCTCTTGATCCTGAAATCGGGACAGGCAATGGGACACCGTGGGGACCCATTCGGTCATGCGCTATCCCCATCCCGGAAATGTCGGCTCTCTCTGACACCTGGGACCTGAGACCTGGGACCTGACACCCGACACCTGGGACCGGACACCTGATCCCCATGCCTACCGGGCCTTTTCCCGCAGGATGCGACGCAGCAGTTCTTCGACCGATGCGTCCGGATGGCGTTGCACGGTTTCCCGTACCAGGGATTCGACTTCTTTCTTTTTATATCCCAGCGCCAGCAACGCCTGCAGGATTTCCCCGACTTTCGCGGGATCGACGACCAGCGAGGCCGGTGCAGGAGAAGCGGCCGCCGCGTGACGTTGCACGAACGGTGCCATCTCGACCACAAGCCGTTCACTAACGCGACTGCCGATGCCCGGGATATCGCGCAACCGGCGGACCTCCCGCCGGCGGATCACTTCCAGGAACTCGTCCGGCGTCATATGGGACAGTACACTGAGCGCAATCCGCGGACCGACACCCTGAACCTTCAGCATCTGTTCAAACAGTTGACGCTGCAGATCGCTCGCGAACCCGTACAGTGTGATCTGACTGTCCGTCACGTGCGTATGAATCCGCAGTTCGATTTCATCGCCGGGATGCGCATCCACGGTCAGCGGCACGTGCACGATGTAGCCCACACCGTGCACGTCCAGGATCAACCGTGCCGGTGAACGCTCGCGTACGATTCCGCGCAGGTAGCCGATCATGGTTCCTCCCGATGCAGCGTGCAGGTATGCACCCGCACGGGCACCGCACCGAGGACGTCATACGTGCCGTGGCACAGCGCAACGGCCAGGGCGTCAAACGCATCGTCCGGCATGTGGTCCCACCGCTGGCATTCCGGAATCATGCGGTACAGGTACCGGCGGATCGACCGTTTTTCCGCCCGCCCGGATCCGGTGATGCACCGTTTGACCTGTGTCGCACCGTATTCCGTCCACGGGTAGCCGTTGCGGGCAAGTGCGGTCAGGATCACGTGTACCGCCCGGTACAGCACCGCGGCCGACCGGGGGTTCCGGGGATGAACAAAGGGCACTTCCACGGCCACATGGTCCGGAAAATAGTTCTGTAACCACCATTCCACCGTGTCGTACAACTCCCGGATGCGGCAGGCGGTTTGACGGCATGACGGCCGCCAGACTCC
This sequence comes from uncultured Acidobacteriota bacterium, assembly GCA_964541595.1. Taxonomy (GTDB): domain Bacteria; phylum Acidobacteriota; class HRBIN11; order HRBIN11; family HRBIN11; genus CAZIRO01. Next base: position 1,450 of record CAZIRO010000221.1, on the reverse strand, counting down.
CATATGCAGAATGTCCGCCTGCAGGGAATGCCATCGAATGACGGCAAACCCGGAACAGCGGTTCCCCGGATCGATGCCGAGAATGATCATCACGCGGCACTCGCCCGGCGGATCACTTCATCTGTCAGATCGAGGTTCGTCCACACTTTCTGCACGTCATCATGGTCTTCCAGAGCCTCGACCAGCCGCAGCACCTTCAGCGCCGTTTCCACATCCGGCTGCATGTAGTTCTTCGGAATCCACGCGATTTCCGCATGTTGAATTGGAATCGAACGGGCTTCCAGGCCGGACTTGATGTCCCAGTAGTTGTCCACGTCCGTATAAATTGCCCATGCGTCGTCCTCGTCCCGGACGTCGTCCGCACCGAGTTCTAGCGCGATTTCATACAGTTCGTCTTCGGAAACGGCATGTTTCGGAATCTGAATGAACCCCTTGCGTTCGAACATCCAGGCGACACATCCGGGATCGCCGAGGTTGCCACCGTATTTGGAAAACAGGTGCCGGATTTCGGAACTCGTGCGATTGCGGTTGTCCGTCATCGCTTCCACATAAATGGCAATCCCGCCGGGACCGTAGCCTTCGTAAGTGACTTCCTGCACGTGTGCGGATTCGTCGACGAGTTCGCCGGTGCCTTTTTTGATCGCGCGTTCGATGTTTTCGTTCGGCATGTTATGGGCACGGGCATTTTCAATCGCCGCTCGCAGCCGGGGATTGCTGTCCGGATCACCCCCGCCGAGTCGCGCGGCGATCATGATTTCGCGGAAGAGTTTACCGAAGATTTTACCCCGTTTTCTGTCCTGCGCCTCTTTCCGATGTCGAATGTTGGCCCATTTCGAATGGCCGGCCATCCGTAGCGTCTCCTCAGCGTATTTCTCCACACAGTTTGGATCACCCGGCGTCGATCTGCAACTGTGAGCGGTCGGCATCGGGACGGGAAGGAGGACCCGGTATATCCCGATAGGGGATTTCCTGATTCCCGGGGCTTCCTCTCTGGTTTGTCTCCACTCCTGTTTTCACCTGTCCGTATGTAGAGATTGAGGATCTCCCACATGACGTGGGGAAACCCACCCCGCATCGGAGGAAAAACGATGGCGCGAGATGGTACACGATGCGCACGTCCGGGCGCATGGGTGTCGATACCGGGACTCATGCTACTCGGAATATGTCTTTCGACGTATACGCATGCGATATCCAATCGCGTTCACGTGCGTCTGACATGTGTGCAGGCGACACTGCAGACCGTACCCGACAGCACGGCAATGCTGCCCTGCAGGGTCACATGGGGTGCCAACGCGGAGCCACCATTTCAACTCGTCTGTACTGCGTCGACCCCCGACGTGATGTGCGCATTCCGCCCGGAGGTGGTGCCTTTGCCGGATGCGTCTCCGGAGATGCGAGATTTCGGCGTGCTCTTACACGTGCGGGTGGCGACGACGATAGACCCGGGTAT
>CAZIRO010000220.1:0-3967 GCA_964541595.1 uncultured Acidobacteriota bacterium | reverse complement strand
CATGGGCGGGGGATCGCGCATGACCGCATGGGGACCCACGGTGTCCCATGGCCTGGCCCGATTGCAGTATGTGGCAGGTGATCGGCGCGGGCGGACAACAATACGCCGTGCGGAATGTCAGCGCGGGAGCCCCCCGCAGGAGCTGTTCGACTCCGAACGGGGGAAACTGTAGCGGGGGGATCAGACCTGAATCGGTCTGATCAGACCCGCAAGCGCTGTGCGCAATTCGGGGGAATCACTCATGCCATGCTTCTGCACCGCATGCGCGGCTGCGGTCCGGATCAGGTCGTCTCTCTGGCTCTCCGGTGCCCGGATCACGAGTTGACAGTCACCCTCTCCGGGTGCCTGACCACAGTCGATCTGCACCCACTGCTGCTCTCCCGATCTCGTCTGAAAACCCATTTTGATCTCCAGATGGATTTCGTTAGGTTTGGCCGTTTGGAAGTTGATATACGTAATAATATGGATTTTACTGAAAAATGGCAACATCTGGTGGGCCGGGAAGACCGGGAAGCGGGACCTGATTCCGGTGTCGACCGGCGCCATCCGCGCACCCGGTGCACTCCCCGTCCCAATTTTTCCCGTCCCGATCCCGGGGGACGATCAGTTCACAGGACATGCGCGAATCCGGTATGATATCTGCAGATATCGGGCAGGTTCTGAATATGCCAACGCAACGGGCAGCGGATCATGCGAATGCTGCAATACTGTCCGGCGTGCGGCCAGAACGCGTCCTTTCGGTTCTATGCACGCGGAAACATTCATCCGGACGAACTGTCTCCGGAGGACATGCGCATCACCGATCACCAGTACGGGAAACGCTGGGACCTCATTCGGTGCACGTTCTGTGGGTTCCTCACCGCGTATCCGCGACCGTCGCCCGAAACGATCATCCGACTGTATCGCAGCATGGAAGATCCAGCGTACGATGCCGAGGCCCCGCACCGTCGCCGCAACTTCCTGCGCATTTTGCAGTACGTGGAGAAACATCTGCAGGTTTCCCCTGGGCGTCTGCTCGATATCGGTGCGGCCAGCGGTCTGCTTTTGCAGTGTGCCCGGGAACGGGGTTGGGACGTATACGGAATCGAGCCCAGCACGCATCTGGCTGCGCGGGCACAGGCACGCGGACTGCCCGTGGAGTGTACAACCCTGGAGGACTGGGACGGACCGTCGCATGCGTTTGACTGCATCACGATCATCGACGTCATTGAACACGTCCTCGATCCTGAAAGTTTCCTGAAGAAGGCCCGTCTGCACTTGCGTCCCGGCGGCGTCATGTGTATCGTTACGCCCGATGGACGCAGCATGGCGGCCCGCCTGCTCGGTCGGTACTGGTGGCACTACCGGCCTGCACACCTGCACTTTTTCAATTTCCAATCTCTGTCCCTGTTGATCCGGCGGCTCGGTGGGACCGTCATTGCCCGTCGGCGATACCGATGGCACTTCAGCATCGATTACCTGGTGAGCCGTCTGCACCGCGGACAACCGGTGCAATGGATTCCGGAGAAGATCCGACGATGGGCCGTTCCGGTGAACCTGTTCGATTCGATGGAGATGTACGCGCGGTGGAACACATAATCCGGACACAGCCTCGCTGGCGCGCCTACCTGCGTGCCATGCGACTGGAGCGCTGGCCGCGCAGCCTGTCCATTGCACCGGGCTGGGCTTTTGCGCTGATCGTCTCTCACCGCACGCCCGACCTGATGGACATTGTCTCAGGGGTGATCGCCTATCTGGCCACGCTCGGGACCTCTGTGTTCAACTATACGGTCAATGAAATCGTCGATCTGCCGTACGACGTCCATCATCCGATCAAACGAAACCGCCCACTCGTGCAGGGACTCATTTCCCGCACCGTGCTGCTCACCTTGGGGACCACCATTCTGGGCATCAGCGCCATCCTCGGGTGGTGGCTCAACCGGAACACGCTGCTCACGCTGAGCGCACTCGTCCTCGCAGGCGTTATCTACAATATCCGCCCGATCCGTGCCAAGGACATTCCGTTTATCGATGCGATCGCGGAATCCGTGAACAACCCCATCCGGTTTCTCATCGGATGGTACTGTCTCCGCTGGGTGCACCGCTGGCCCTCCGTGTGGATCCTGATCGCATGGTGGGCGTTCGGGGCGTTCCTCATGTATATCAAACGGTTTTCGGAAAAGATGTCTCTCCGGGACGACATCGCGCAGGCGTATCGGCGTTCATTATACGCCTATTCCGCCCGCAGCCTGCGATGGGCAATGGGCATCAGCGCGTGCGTGATGATCGCCGCCGTGGCCGTCGCCGCCGTTGACCTTGACCGGCCGAGGCTGTACTGGATGATACCGCTACTTGCAGTATACGCCCTGTGGATCTACATTGAAACCGCCCATCGCCCTCAGAAAAACGGCGAACCGGAAGCATTGCTCCGGCGACCACAGTTTCTGACTCTGACCATCCTTCTCACAGCGGGGTTGATATGGTCCGTATGGTAGATCTTTCTGCATACCGGCGTCTTATTCACCGGGAATGGCACGCACGACTTCGGACCGCATCCGGAAGTGAAACGACGTATCACCGTCGGTGGCCCGTATGGCAACACATTTCTCCGAACCAGTGGTACGACTGGCGATGGCAATGGCAGCACCGATTGCGTTCCATTCATGACCTCATACGCACGGGAATCCTTCCGGAGCACGACGGACGCCTGGACTCCACCGTTCGACGGTATCCGATGCTGATCTCACCGTACTACGCCGTCCTGATGGATCTAAAAGATGCCCGGGACCCCATCCGCCGTCAGGCAGTGCCGGATGTTGCCGAATCCCGTTCGACCGCACTGGATCCCGATCCGCTCGATGAAGCACGCCTGGAGGCCGTACCCGGTCTGATCCACCGGTATCCGGACCGCGCGCTCCTCCTCGTCACGAATGTCTGTACCACGTTCTGCCGCCACTGTTTCCGTAAACGCATCCTCAGCCGCGCGCGGGTGCCAACGGCCGTTCGCAACCTTTCCGAGATCGTGCATTACATCGCCCGCCATCCGGAGATCCGCGACGTGATCCTCTCCGGCGGCGACCCGCTGATTCTCCCGTCACGTGTACTCGCGCGCATTCTCCACCGCCTTCGGGAGATTCCACACGTCGAAGTCATTCGCATTGGCACGCGCGTGCCGGTTACCCTGCCCATGCGCATTGCCGATCCGACGTTGCTCCGCATCCTGGACAGGTACAGTCCCATCTGGATTCTCACACATTTCAACCACCCGCGGGAGATCACCCTGGAGGCCGAAGCCGCTGTTCGACTGCTCCTCCGCGTCGGTGCCCCCGTACTGAATCAAACCGTGCTGCTTCACGGAATCAATGACCGCGTTTGTACCATGCGCACACTCCTGCGCAGGTTGATCCGGATCGGTGTCAAACCGTACTACCTGCACCACCCGGATCCCGTTGACGGAACCGCCCACTTTCGATGCACGCTCGAAGAGGGTATCGCCATTATGGAAGGCCTGCGTGGCCATATTTCGGGTATTGCCATTCCCACATACGTCGTTGACCTGCCGGGCGGTGGTGGCAAAGTCCCGATTCAGCCGGAATACATCGTCCGGCGAGGCACGGATTCCTGGATCCTGCGGAACCACCGGGGAGAACAGTTTCTCTATCCCAACTGTCCAGAACGATCCGGTCATCCCATCGTTTCGTCCGCACCGTTCCCGGATCGGCGCGTATCCGTGCATACAAAATCCTGAAAAACACATGATAGCACCGAAAACAACCATGGCTCCGCGCGTTCTGTATACGTCGGACCCGGAAACCGTCTATCACGTGCACGGACACCGGATGTGGGTCATGACCATTGGCAGTTTTGATGGGTTCCACCGCGGTCACCAGGCGCTCATCCTGTGGACGGCAGAGCGCGCACGCTCGCTCGGAGGCCATAGCCTGGTGATGACCTTCACGCCGCATCCGGCCAGGGTAATCGGACACCG
>CAZIRO010000219.1:0-4094 GCA_964541595.1 uncultured Acidobacteriota bacterium | reverse complement strand
GGGATGCACCGGATGCGCGGATGGCCCGGTCGACACCGGGTGTCGGGTGTCAGGTGTCAGGTATCAGGTCTCGGGTCCCAGGTGTCAGGTGTCAGAGGCCGGTCGTTACTTTCCGCCCGGCGTCCAGATACGGATCTCTGTGCCTGGATAGTAATGGTACAGAATCGCACGGTAGTCATACCCCTGCATGGCCATCCCGAACGCGCCGGTCTGACAGAGCCCCACACCGTGGCCCCAGCCCCGACCGATGAACAGTATCCGGTCGATGCGTCCGTCCGGCGTGCGGATCGGGATCATGCGGAATCGCAACTCGCGCAGTCCCAGGGTCCAGCGGATCTGCAATCGTTCCAGATCACATGTATGTCCCGCACTGTCCCGCCAGCGCAGGCCGACCACGCGACCGTATCGGGACATCCGCGTAACGGCGACGTCGACCGGGGGACCCTGCCATTCGGTACAGGTTTCCTGCAGCCGGGCATCGATCCAGGTACCCGTCCGTTCCTCCACCCACCAGGCATACACTGAATTGCGATCGGCGGTGCCGATCCATCCCGTGGGACGCTGACTGATGACGGCATCCAGATGGGCATCATCGTCGGACACGATGATCACAACGCGATCACCGGGTGCAATCAGCGCCGTTCCACCCACCCATCGTCGACCCCATTCCTGCAGAACCACCGTGTGTTCCGTCAACGGAAACGTCCGCACAACGCCGTCAGCGTCCAGGACCCGAATCTCCGACGGTGTCACAGCCTGAACGGTCACGGTCCGGGGGTCTGGAAGCGGTCGATATCGGCTCCACCAGTGGACGACGATCCGTAACCAGTCTACCCATCGAATCGGTCGGTCCAGTGCATCTGGTCCACGCATCCACAGTCCGGCAAGATCCCGGTCGAAGAGCAGCAGCCAGAGCAACCCCCGACGCAGATCGCCGTCCAGCGTTCCCGGTGCAATGGCCGCCAGTTGTGCGAGTATGGAGGACTCTTCCGGTAGCAGCAGTTCATCCCAGGTCGCGTCGCGCATGCGTGCCCCCAGATGACGCAATACCGTTCGCCATGTGATGGGACGCCCGTGGATTCGCTGATGGGACCATGTACCGTACAACTGTTCCCATTGTGCGTGGTCTCCCGCACCGGATTCGCGAAGCAGTGCCGCGGTTTCCGGGAACGCGTGTAACCAGGCCACAAGACCGGGGATCCGGGCGGGATCGGTCAACCCCTCCGGCGGGCGCAGTCCGGTGAGCCAGCGGGCGGGCGGATCGGGTTCTCCCGTGCAGGGGACTCCCTGCAGGTAGGGCGCCCGAATGCGGGGAAAAATGTCTGCGGCACGGTCCGTATGTCCTCCGCATGTACTCGTATAGAGCGCCTCGATGGGTTTCCCGCGATACGTGAGGATTTCTCCGCGGGTTGCGGCCACTGCCCGTTCGGCAAGGTCGATATCCGCTTCCGCGGGAATACCCGTATAAACCTGGCAGCGGGGCGTGGCACAGATGTCATACCCGCGGGAGGCATACTGTCCCAGATGGCGGATGGCATACGTTCGAGCCGCTACGGCCTGCGCCTTCAACGCCTCAATGGCCGGATAACGGTCGGGGTGCATTTCCCGGATGACCACACCGACGAGATACGTTTCCAGCGGCACGATATTGATCAGTGCGACTGTACCGTCCGGCAGCGGGCGGACCTGCATCCGTTCGGGGTAACGGTGGCCCCGCCAGACCACACCCGTATGCGCAACGATCTCCACAATCTGCCGGGACGGCACCTGCATCGCAAAATCGCCGACCCGGCACTGAAGTGCAGCGAGCGCGGGATGGGGCGATATCCGGCGGATCCATGCGTCCATGCCGCGCATGCGCAGTTGACGCCGAACGGTTGCTGCGCGGGATCGTTGCACCCATGGTCCGACGAGTACCTGCCAGACCGTTTCGGTCCGCTGTAAACGCACGGACACCGCCGGCGGCAGCAGATCGCGCACCCGATCGGCCTGCTGCTCCGCATGACGTTTCTCCCGGAAAGCACCGACCTGGACCCAGTACGCCGGCGTCCGATCGGAGGTCGACACGTCGGTCCGATACAGGGGACGAATCTCAATGTGACTCCCGGGAGGTAGCGTGCGTTGCGCCCGCCCCGGCACAATCCATCGACAACCGTCTAGACAGTCCAGCCGGATGGGATCGCGCGTTTCCAGGAGTCCCACACGGATCCAGCCTTCCGGAACCGGTAGAGGCGGTCGGGTGACGGGACGTTGCGGGGGCCGACATGCGACCGCCAGGACCATCAGTAACACGCCGATACCGTCCAGGGCTTTCCAGCGCATGGTGGTCCGCACCGAAACGGATTACGGTGAATCGGTATACAGCAGATCAGATATACGCTGCCAGTTCAACGTCCGCCAGGCGGTGGTGGCAAAGTATTCGTCGAGTACGCGCAATGTGGCCGGGTAGGGATGGGCGATGACGACGATCGGTTCCGTACGTGCGCGGGCCATGCGCGTGATCCACGCGAGTCGCCGGCGCAGTGTCCCGGGATCGGGATGCACATCAAAAAAGACCGTGCGGTTGAGACACGGGCTGCCGTATTCAAGTGCGACCGCGCACAGTTGCGAGTGTCCGATCGTCCGGCTGTCGACGAAAAACACGATGCCCACCCGGAGTGCAGACTCGACCACCGCCCGCAGAACGCGGACATCCCGCGAAACCCCGGAACCCATATGCTGGTTCAGACCGCGTGCACAGGGAATGTGTTGCGCTGCGTCCCGGACGATGGCTGCGATCTGGGCCGGATCGGAGTCGATACGGATGTATCGGGGTCCCGGAATGCGGTCGGGGTGCACCGAAGCCATCGGCAGGTGGATGAGCACGTCCCGATTCTGACGACATGCTGCGGCCGCGATCTCGGATGCATGGGCACCGTACGGGAGGATCGCAACAGCAATAAACGACGGCCAGGTCAGAATCCGGGCCGCCGCAGCGGGATCCAGACCGATGTCGTCCATGATCCAGACGATCGGCGCCGTTGGACTCGTGGAGACAGTCGTCGCATGCGTGATCCGGACCGTAAAGACGGGCGGGTGGCGCATGTGTATAGCCGGCACCCGCGGCGCCTGTGACGTCCACCCGGAGAACCCTTCCGGGCGGTGGGCGTACAACACCCAGGTCAGCATACAGGTGAGGAGTATACCACTTGCCAGCGCGTTTGCGGTCACCAGCCAGCCCCTGTGGCTCATGCGGCATTCTGTCGATCGGAAGCCATCAGGTGTTGGACCGTGAAATCAACGATCGCGTCTCCGGCAATGAAATCACTGTGCGGTTGCGTACCCTCGCCTTTGTACACCACCGTGGGGGACAGACCGTGCGCGTCAAATGACGTCCCGTTCGGGCGCTGGTAGACGCCCACGGGAAGCCAGAGCGTCAAGTCCGTACCGACCGGCCGCAGGAGGTACCACGTGATCGTGCCCAGCGTACGTCGGCCCACCGTGGTCGCGCGATGGGAATCGTGCAATACCGTCGTCAGCAGTTCACATGCCCAGCCGGTCGAGCGGTCCTGAATCACACCCAGTGGACCACGGTACAGTTGCGTATCGTCGAACGTGTAAGTTGCCAGAGTTTTGTTCCGGGCTTTGTGAACGAATGCCCCCCCGGATCCGGTATCGAGGAACAGGTCGGCAATGCGCCATGCGGTGTCATATGCCAGGGATGTGCACTGGCGCACATCCAGCACGAGTGCATCCAGGCCGCGTACCGTCCAGGTCTGCAACAGGCTCGCCACCACTTCATGTGTGGCCGGTCCGATTTCGTAAAAGTGAATGTACCCGATCCGCCGTTTTGCATCGTACCGGTAATCCAGAATCGCCGGCGGAAGTACCGCCCGTTCGACTTCCACGTATTCCGGTTTCCGGGTGTCGTGACGCCACATCGCCAGCCGCACACGCGTATTCGGCGTGCCACGCAGCCGCAGGTATGCCTCCAGGGCCGTCATCCGGATCACGGCGACATCATCGATGGCGTAAATCCCGTCGCCGCGTTGAATGCCGGCCCGTTCCGCAGGACTGTTCGGGAATACACTGACAATGAGGAGGTAGTTCCCACG
>CAZIRO010000218.1:0-4102 GCA_964541595.1 uncultured Acidobacteriota bacterium | reverse complement strand
GTCGGGCCACCGCCGAACGTGCCAGCCGCTCCCGTTCGTCCAGAACCAGAAACTGGAGGGTCGCCATCGTTCGATCGACGAAAGGCCGATCTTCCGGTCGCACCAGCATGAGTTCGAGCATCATAAAGTTGGTCAACAGAATATGCGGTGGCGCATTCCGCAGGCGTTCTTTCTCTTCTAACGACTCCTGCCCGGTTAAACGTGCGAATCGGACCGGACATTCCTGACCCGTGATGCGACGGTACTGCTCCGCATATCTGCGTAAGGCTTCATACTGGGAATTCACAAGCGCATTCATCGGATACACCACGATTGCACAAACGCGGGCACTGTTCGGAGATGCGTGACGGAAGATCCAGTCATAAATCGGAATCAAATACGTCAGCGTTTTTCCGGACCCCGTCCCGCTCGAGACGATGAAGTGCCGATGGGTTAAAGCGCGTTCAATCGCCTCTTGCTGATGGCGATAGAAACGGAGATTGCCAAAAACCGCTTCACATCGGTGATCCAGTTGACCGCGCTGGATCAGCGCCCGTAAAGTTTCGCCGTACGCATAACTGGGGTTCAGTTGCACCAGAGGTTCGGGCCAGAAGGCGCCGCGGTCCAGGTGTCTCTTGACAAATTTGTGGATTTGCGCATCCCGGATTTTCAGGAACCCCTGGACATAATGCGCATATTCACGAACGATCTCGTCCCGTAATCGAAACAAATCCATCGTTTTTCTCCCAACATGATCGAGTTAATTCTACCTATCTTTCATAAGAACTTGCAAATGAAAGTGTCTGAAATCGGGACAGGGGATAGACCGGGTGGGCGGATGGACCGGTTCGACACCGGGGGTCGGGGGTCAGGTCCCAGGTTTCAGGTCCCAGGTGTCGGGTGTCGGGTGTCAGGTGTCAGGGAAACAGGAATCTCATGGGAGGGGATATCGTATGGCCAAATAGGCCACCACGATGTCCCATTGCCTGTCCCGAGTTCAGTGGACCGTCACACCCATTGCAGCGGCCGGTGCGTTCATTCCGCCGGTGCGTGTTCCTCGCGGGTGAACCGTTCTGCCAGGTGTTCGGGTAGCGGGGGCTCGATGACGCCCCGGTCCGTAATGATCCCGGAAATCAGCGTGTGCGGCGTCACGTCAAACGCGGGGTTCCAGACGTCGATCCCGTCCGGTGCGATGGGTACATCCCGAATATGCGTAACCTCCCGGGGATCCCGTTCTTCGATCGGGATGTGCGACCCGTCCGGGGTATCCATATCGATCGTGGAATACGGCGCGGCGACATAAAACGGAATCCCGTGCGTGTGCGCGAGCACGGCCAGGGTGTATGTCCCGATCTTATTGGCGGTATCCCCGTTGCGGGCGATCCGGTCCGCGCCGGTGATCACGGCATTGACCATTTGACGTTGCATCAGGAACCCGGCCATATTGTCCGTAATCAGGGTTACGGGAATCCCGTCGCGCATCAGTTCCCAGGTCGTCAATCGGGCACCCTGCAGATACGGCCGGGTTTCGCACACGTACACCCGATCCAGCCGGCGATGCCGCCAGAGGCTGCGGATCACCCCGGCCGCCGTCCCATAGCCGGCCGTAGCGAGAAAACCGGTATTGCAGATGGTCAGTATACGCACCGGCCGATCGAACAGGCGTGCACCGTATTCTCCGATCCGGTGGTTCAGCACGATGTCTTCTTCCTGGATCTGCAATGCCTCTTCGCGCAGAACATGAAACAACGTATCCGCATCGTCGTGTACATGGTCGCGCAACACGCGTTCCATCCGACGCAACGCCCAGCCGAGGTTGACGGCTGTGGGCCGGGTGGCACGCAGCAGGTCGGCCACCTGCCGGAAGTACTGCAACCGCTGGTCCGGATCGTCGGGCACACGGTTCGCATCCCGAAATGCGAGGGCGACCCCCATGGCGGTGGCCACCCCGATGGCCGGCGCACCGCGAATGATCATCGCCCGGATCGCATGCGCGACGTCTTCTACGGTTCGCGCGGTAAACACGTCCTCCCGATGGGGGAGCACCCGCTGGTCGATCATGGCCACCGTATCGTCGTCATTCCAGACAATCGGCGTTGCATGTGGCCACATGGATACTGCTCCTTTCTGATCACTGCTCCCATGTTAATGTATCCGTTCGATGCATTGCAATTTTCACGTAACCATACGTCACGCATGATACGCTGAAGCTACCATGGACCTTTTTTCGTGGCGCTTTTTCAAGAGTTCGTGTATAATTCGTTCATAAATACGGGCATTTTAAGGCTGACATTCGTAATAAGGGGTAGAGTGATGCAACAACCGATGGGGATCTTTTTCCCAACAGGAGAAAGGGCAGCATGGCTATCGGACGTGATCAACGGCTGTGGTGGGAGGAGAGTCCTTCCGATGAAGCGTACGGTCGGGAGATAAATATCCTTTTTCGGAAAATCGTACCCAATATCCCCTCGACTACTATGGGAGTATTTGGCATTTACCGTTATCCTGCAAAGTTTATTCCCCAGGTCGTTGCCTATATTTTAGAACGCTATGGGGACCCCGGAATGTGGGTACTTGATCCGTTTGCCGGTAGTGGCACTACCGGGTTGGTGGCGCGTCTTTACCGTGTTCACTATGAGCTGTGGGATCTGAACCCGTTGCTTGAGGTCATTCATAGAGTGGCCATGCTGGATCCTCAGTCCATACGTCCGGAACAGATCGCGCGTCAAATGATGTCCTCGTCATGGATATGGCTTCCCCAATGGCGGAATCTGGACTACTGGTATTCTGATGAAGTGCTGCATTTACTGGGAAAGTTATGGGGATATTTCCACTCCCTGGAAGAGGGAAGTCTCAAATGGCTGATCGTAGTGCCTTTACTGAAAATCTCACAGATTTTCTCGTACAACGATCTTCAACGTCAGAAGTTATCGCGATCGCCGCGTGCATTTCGAAGGGTGGCCAATCTGATGAAAGGTGACTGGCGCAAACGGATGCAGGACATCCTGGTAGAGGAAATATACAAAATAATGAGCAAAATACGGGAATATCGTGCAATGCTGGGTAACGCAGTGGATGAGGTTCAGGCTGTTTTGCGTGTCGGCAGGGATACACTTGCACTGAGTCAGGATCCACCCGGGGAATGGGACCTCCTTGTGACCTCTCCTCCCTATCTGCAGGCGCAGGAATACATCCGATGTATAAAGCTGGACCTTTTCTGGTTGGGTTACACTGAAGAACAGATTCGGGCTCTTGCGAGACTGGAATTACCTTATCGAGATGTTTCCCCGATCACTGTTTGTTCAGAAACCTTCCATCGCATTCGTTCTGAAATCGAGGAATCCCGTTTGGTGCGACTGTTTGACCGGTATTTCCATGGAGTTCTGGGTGCCCTCACTGCACTTTCAACACGCATCCGTTACCGGATGTTTATCTTTGTTGGACCGGCGAGTATTCGTGGACGGTCCATACCCATTCATCAGATCATTACCGAGCATTTCCGGGAACACGGGTGGCATCATGAAATGACGCTTGTGGATCGCATCGTTGCACGCACGATGTTTCGAGCCACGGTGAACCCTGCGACGGGTTTATCTGATCATCGTGTTGCTGCGGAATATATGGTGATCCTTTCGAGGAGGCGAATGTGATCACAGAGCTGAACATTGTGCAACGGGATACACGAACATTCCGGGGCTGGAAGAGAAGCTGAAAGGAGATGTATCACCTGAATTCTTCTACCATTGCAGCGGTTCCAGGGGCCCCATCCAGGCGATCTTCCGATGTCCGATGGTCCGTGCCCACCGGTCCGGTTCCAGCGTGCGCCAGACGATCACACCGTCCACATCGCGCAATCCCGCTGCCAGTATGCGCCGGACGCGCAGGGGCACCTGGCGCACGCGTGGACGCAGTGCCTGCGGAACGGCTTGGCCGGTGAGTACAGCCACGACCATACGGTCATCCGATTGCATGGTCCGGCGAATTTCGCACAGACGCGCAACCGTCTGCGGCCATAAAAAGGCGAACACACCCCATCCCACATACAATCGGCCGTCGATTGCGCGGACCCCACGTCGCAGGTGCTGCATCGTCCACCACTTGGCCGTGCAATCCATGGACTACT
>CAZIRO010000217.1:0-4117 GCA_964541595.1 uncultured Acidobacteriota bacterium | reverse complement strand
TTCTTAACCTGCGTCTGTCTGCGTGCATCTGCGTCCAATACGAACTTGGGAAACAGACCACTTAATATGCCAACCGGTGGCAACTGGTCCCGGCGCCGTGGATGTACCCCCACAGTTCGCCCCATGCCCATACGGTATTACAGGCAAAGAGGAACGGCAGACTTTGCACCCATTTTCCCGGGTCGGTGCGTTTCGACCGCATGGCACGGATCTGTCGGATCCAGAGCACCCACGGCACCCCGGGACTCATGCATGCGCGCATCCAGCGAATGGGCCGTGACATGTGCTGCGCACGGCGTGCGGCAAAACAGCGTCCATGGGCAAACCGATCCAGCAAATAGTCTTTCGGTGGGATCGGTTTGTCCACCCACACGACCAGGTCGGGGGTGCACCAGAGCGTATGTCCGTGTTCCCGGAGTTCCTGATTGAACAGGGTTTTCCAGAACCCTTCACGTGCAAACCGGGTGCGATCTCCCAGGACCTCGCGCCGGTAGGTCACGTGATTTCCCGCGAGATCGCGCACCGGCCCGGCAGGGAAAGGCCGCATAAAAGCGTGATACTCCGCGAGATAGACCCACCAGGATGCCCGATGACGCAACGTGGTCGGGTGTGGATCGACTGCGCCGCCGATGACGGCAAAGGGGAGTTCCCTGTGCAGTCGACAGAGCGTGCTGTACCAGTTCCGCGTGATGCGTGTGTACGGGTCCAGCAATGCGATGATGTGCCCACGTGCGCGGGCAATTCCACATCCGCGCAGATACGGAATCGCGCATCCCGGTTCCATTCGCACGAGTTCCACATCCGGCCGATAGGACTGCACGATGTCCGGCGTTTTGTCCGACGAACCGTCCACGACAATGATCTCCACTTCTGAGAGAGGTAGCCACATACACAGGGAAGTCAACGTCCGGGCAACGGTACGCGCTGCGTTCACCGTGGGCAACACGATGGATACCAGGGGTGTGCGAGACATATCCGCACCTTATCGGGACCGGGTGGCGGTCCACAGACCGATCATCCCGATCAGGAAAAGGCCGTAAACGAGTCCGCTCGAAAGCGGGCCCGGCAGGATGGTATCGACTCCTGCGTTCCGCAGGGCACCCATACATCCCGTACCGAGCACCACGTATCCCATCAACAGATGGGGTCGGTATCGTCCGTACAATACCCGCAGCGTGTGCATCCGGATCCCCCCGATCACCAGCATGAGCAATGCAGCGATCAGAAAAGCGACGCCCGCTCCACGGATCCCGTACATCCGAATGAGCGGATATGCGAGCAATGCGCGGGACAGATGGCCGATCGTCACAAGCATTCCGTAAACACCGTAATCGTCCAGCGCCACGAGGAAACTCTGGTACACGCCTGTCCAGAGCATGATGCACTGCGCCATGACAAACAGGAACAGATCGGCACCGGCGGGTAGAAACGATCGCGAAAAGAGCACGGTCAGCACGGTCTCGGGAAATAACACCAGGGGCATGGCCAGGATACCCAGACCGACGGCAAGCCGTTCCTGGAAGTCCAGTACGGCCCGGGCTTTCACCTCGATCGACGATTTGCGGTTCAGGATCGCCATCAGGTACAGGCTGTTCGCCAGTCCGAGCACGACCGTCAGGCTGTCGGCAATCGCCAGGTCCGCATGCAGATACCCCGCAGATGCGGCGCCGTGATGAGCCAATGTGAGATACCGCACGACGAGGTACGAGAAGGGATACAGCGTCAGGCGCAGAAAGTCCACACCGACAAACCGGGCGACCCGGGGGTTCCGACGCAAAAAGACGCGAATCCCGCCTTCCGATCGGCCCCACGAAAGTCCATAACGACGATGAAGGAGGGTCAGGACGGCAACGATGATTCCCGTGGCGATGAGCCCGTTTGCGATATACAGGCCGGTCAGGCGTCCCAGAAGGATCCCCACCGGTGCAGCCACCGCAAGTCCCACCGCAACTCCAAAGGATACCCACAGGGACGCGTAAAACCGTTGCATTCCGGCAAGCACATTCGTGCAGAACTGCTGCAGTGCAAATGCCGGCACGCTCAATAGGGCCAGCGCGAGTAACCCGCGATATGGCCGCAACGCGGCGGGAAGCACCGAGGCATGACCCAGAGTGACGATCAACCCGACGGTGCAACCGGTACCCGCGAAGATCCATACGATACGCACTAAGGCGCCGTACGTGGCCCGCACGGATGCCGTTCCTTCGTCCACTGCCTGGGCCATCCATTTGAGGGCAATGACCGGTAGACTCAGTGTGCTCAGGTAGGTCATCCACTGGACCGCCTGGTCAATGACACTGATAATGCCGTATCCTTCGGGACCGACGAGCAGGGAGATGATCTTGGTTCGCACAAGATAGATCACCGTAATGGTGACCTGGACGGCGGATATTGTGGTCATGATACGCAACATTCGATTCCTCAGGACGGTCGTTGGGCGATACAGATCAGTGAATGGCCATACGGCAGCGGCCGTCCGGTGATGCCGACATAGCGGGCCTCGATGGAAAGGATCCAGCGCAACAGACGGTTGATCCGTGGTGGAGGCATTCGCAGCAGGGGTCGATGCGTCTGAACGAGCGCATGGTGATGCCGTCCTGCTGTCCGCCATCGTCCATGCCATTGAGACAGCCAGGCGGGAACCATGTTCGCATACGTCACCAGACGCACCTGCCAGCCACCGGCCGTCAACCGATGGGCCATTCCCCGGCGGGTGAACCACGCAGGTGACGGTGTGTGCGGACCCGGCGCAGGTTCGGGCGCAGTTGCAGCACGTGTCCGCAAAAAGAGAATACCCCCGGGACGGAGTACCCGTTGAAATTCCTGCAGCGCCTGAAATGCGACAGCATCATCCGGAAGATGCTGCAAAACATCGGTACAGACGACGAGATCAAACCGTTCGGCCGGGAAGGGGAGGTCCGTCACCGTTCCCTGGACGAGAAGGGGAATCGACCGTTGCCGACAGAATTGCAGGGCAGGGTGAGCGATCTCCAGTCCGACCACGTGATCAGGGGAAGTATACTGTTGTAAATGGATCATCGTCATGCCGGTTCCGCAGCCGGCATCCAGAATCCGTATGGATGGGCGGCGCGGCAGGAACCGCCACAGCAATGCGTCCATATAGGCGCGCATGCCGCAGGTCCACCAGTGGCGGGGTTCCAGTTCGTATAGACACCGGAAATACGGTTCACCCGGAATGGATGTGTCCTGTAAAGCCATCGCCGTAAAATATAGGGAAGTGACGTGAAGTGACGCAAGAAGTAAAGATCTGAGATCGGGACAGGCGGTGCACCGGATGAGCGGATGGCCCGGTCGACACCGGGATCCGGTCTCAGGTCCCAGGTGTCGGGTGTCAGGTCTTCTTTCGTCACTTCTCCTCTCGTCACTTCACGTCTCTTCTTGCACGTGCCTGCGTGCGGCAGGCCATCGGGCCTCCACCGGATGCGGCGGATGCGTATCCCGCGAATATCGCACAGAGCACGTCCCGCGCGTGGCGACCGGAAATCTCCGGTTCCCGACCCGTGCGGATCGCGTGAACGAACTGCTGGAAATGATGGGCAGCCGCGAGATAAACGGCCTTCCGTGGTTGCCGTGCAATCGGGATCGATCGTCCGGCATACTCCACACGCGCCTCACCGCCGGTGGTGAGGCTCCACCGTATCCGGGGACGACGCAGTTCGCTGTTCCAGCCGATTTCCCAGCGCGCAACGCCCCCCAGAGAGATCCGGAACGAGGCCCGCTCGCAGTCGATGCGCATCTCTAAATACCGTTTCGGTGCGTGACTCACGCGGTTAATAAACATCGTGGCCACGCGATTCCCCGGGAAATCCAGCCGCATGGTGATCACGGTGTCGGCGTCGGCATGAACGGATAGGATCCGTGCGCAGACGGTCTCCGGATAGGCGTTGAAAAAATGGCAAAGGAGGTCCACCGCGTGCGTGCCGAATTCAAACAGGACACGTCGTGGTTGCAACGCCGCTTTCCATCCCCCTTCGTCTTCCGGGAGGAGATACATCTGCTGCCAGACAAGAATGTGGTACGGCCGTCCGAACGTGCCGTCGGTCAGGCGTTTCTGTACGGCCCGGTAAATGGGCATCTGATAGTACTGGTTGTTGAC
>CAZIRO010000216.1:0-4131 GCA_964541595.1 uncultured Acidobacteriota bacterium | reverse complement strand
GGATTCCGTCAGGAAGATCTCCTGACAGATTATGCCCGGAAACGGTGGCTGGAGGTGCGGGAACGATTGAGCAAGGAGGACGATTACCTTGAACCGGAACAGCGTGCGGTGCAGTCCGACCGACCGCACGGAACGATTCACCTCAGTGCCATCGACCGTGAGGGCCATATCGCCTGCGTGACAACCACGAGCGGGTTGTTTTTCAAGATTCCCGGCCGTGTGGGGGATTCACCGATCATCGGCGCGGGGCTATACTGTGACGACGATATCGGTGCGGCCGGAAGTACCGGTCGGGGCGAGGCGAACATCAAGATCTGCGGTGCCCATACGGTCGTTGAGATGATGCGCTGGGGTATGCATCCCACGGATGCCTGTATGGAAGCCATTCGTCGTGTCGTGTATACCACGCGTGAACGACGTCTGCTGGATGACCGCGGGCGTCCCCGGTTTCAAATCAAATTTTATGCACTGCGTAAGGACGGTGCGTTCGGATGCGCGGCCATGTGGGGTGGCGACGGAGCGCGCATGGCCGTATGCGACGAACGCGGACCGCGCTGGGTGGAATGTGCCGTCATGTATGATGAGCCGCTCCCCAGGAGTGCATAACGATCCGTTCGGATGACCGCACACGCGGCCGTTCGTTTCGGTGTATGCATGGATCGCAGCCGTGGCCCATGGATTTGCGTCAACCGCTGTATACGCGTTCTCCGGAAGAGACAGAACAGGTCGCCGCGGCACTGGCGGCAACGTTGACCGGTACCGAACGCATCCTGCTCGTGGGCGATCTCGGGAGCGGAAAAACCACGTTCGTTCGCGGTCTTGTCCGTGGGTTGGGCGGCGATCCGCGCCAGGTGGCCAGTCCGACGTTTGTGCTCGTGCACATCTATGTCACCCCGCGAACGACCGTGTATCATATGGACCTGTACCGTCTCGATACGGCAGCTGATCTCGAAAGTGCGGGTGTGCTCGAGTTGCTGGAGGAAGCCGATCTGGCCGTGATCGAGTGGGCCGAACGGCTGCCCGTTGTCCCCGTGAACAGTCTGTGGGTGGAATTGCACATTCTCGGCGATACCGAACGCAGGATCCGCATTCGGAAAGCGGAATGACCATCGGAGACCGGTCCGCGCATGACCGCAGTCACTGGCCCGTTGTCGGGATGTACCGGAGTGCGGTGTATGAACCGGAAACCGCTGCATCCGTGGATTGAACGGTTTGTCGAATATATACGTGCCGAACGGGGATACAGTGAACATACCGTGGCGGCATACGTCCGTGATCTGGAGCGGTTGGTCGCGTATGCACGGTCGATCGGAAAATCCCTGGCCGATCTCGAATACGCCGATCTGCTGGGATTTTCCGGTACCCTGGTCGAGCACGGGTATCGCCTGTCCACAATGATGCGCATACTGGCAACGGTACGGTCGTTTTACCGGTTTCTGCACGAGATCGGCTGGATATCCGTCAATCCGGCCGCGTTGCTTCGATTACCTCGCCGGGAGCATACCCTGCCGGAGGTCCTCAGTGAGGACGAATTACGGCAGCTGCTGTCCGTTATTCCTGAACATCGGCCGATCGGACTCCGTGACCGGGCGATACTGCGCATGTTGTATGGAACGGGGATGCGCGTATCGGAACTCGTGCGTCTTGACATCGACGATCTGGATTTTGTCGCCGGTCGTGTGGCCTGTCGCGGCAAAGGGGGACGGTTCCGATGGATTCCGATGGGCGCCAGGGCCACACGGGATGTCCGGCGGTATCTTCAGGAAGTCCGGCCGAAATGGGTTCGCGATCCCCGTGAACGCGCGCTCTTTATCAACCGATCGGGACGACGTATCACACGCGTCGGGGTGTGGATGCGTGTGCGGTACTGGGCACAACGGGCGGGGCTGTCGCGATCGGTGTACCCGCATCGGTTGCGGCACACGTTTGCAACGCATCTGGTGCAACGCGGGGCGGATTTGCGTGCGGTGCAGTTGTTGCTCGGACATGCGCGTATTGCGACCACGGAGATCTACACGCATGTCGATGTCTCCCGGTTTCGTGATGCATTGCGTTGTCACCCGTTTGCGGAACGAGAACCGTCGGACCGGGAACCGTCCCGTTGATGCCTGAACACGGCGCGGCCGTATCCAGAAGACCTTTCATCCGGGAAACGCACCATTGAGACGGAACACCCGGGACGCACGATCATGCAGGTGCATCCGGATGTACGTCTGCCCGCGATACCATTTGCGCGATTGCGATGCGTGGCCATTGCGCAACGTGCCGGTCGGCTGCCCGGCTATCTGGGATCCACACTGCGGGGTGCTCTGATCGGTCAATATCAACAGACCGTGTGTATCGTTGCGCATCGGAATTGCCGTGTGTGCGAACTCCGGCCACGATGTAGCCACCCGCTGTTGTTTGAACCGCCACCGCGTTCGGACCACCCGCTCGTGCGCAGGGATATCGGTCCGCCGGCGGTCATTCTGCGGCCGCCGCATGTATCCGATTGGACCCGTATCCTGCCCCGGACAGTTCGTGCCGGAGATGTATTGAAGTTTGAAATGGTCCTGTTCCCACCGGCAGTGCGTCAGTTTCCCATTGTGCTGTTCGCGCTGTATCGCGCGTTGCTGAGCGGCCTCGGACGCGAGCGCATACCGTTTCGTCTGGTGACAGTGCAGCAGGATATGCACGGCCGGCGTCGGGAGATCGTGCGTCGTATGCGATGGCGGTATCCGCGGTTGCGGGTGGTCCGGTTCCGATGTATTCCCCGGTATGCGCGTGTACGGGTACGGTTGGTGACGCCGTTACGGCTGAAGTCGTCCGGAAGGTTGCGTCGGTTTGACGGGGTATACCCCTTTATCGCGAGCCTCGTGCGGAGGTTGTCCCGTCTGGGTATTTATTATGGAGACGGTCCCGTTCGGAACTATCGACAGATTCTGGACGCTGTGGCATCCATCTCTCTGGAACAGGTCCATGTGCGCTGGGTCGACTGGACGCGGTACAGCCGCCGTCAGTCCACACACATGCAGTTGGGAGGATGGATCGGCGAGTTCGTGTTGCGGGGTGATCTCGCGCCGGTATGGCCGGTATTACGGCTGGGGTCGATATTTCACGTCGGCAAGAATACCGTATTTGGACTGGGGCAGTACCGATTGCAGGGCATGCCATGAATCGCGCCGGTCGATGCATCCGGGTCAGCGTTCTGGGTACGGCGTTTACGGCACTCGCCTGTACATCTGCGCTGCACCTGCCCGCAGTCATAGATGTGATTCCGTTCCGCCTGATTCATGGCTTGATCGTGGTACCGGTATACATTCGCGATGCGGGACCGTTTCCGTTCGTACTGGATACGGGGGCAGACCCATCCGTTGTCTCCACGGAGATCGTGCGCATGATGCGTTTGCGCGTGACACCGCGGTCGTACCCCGGATTCGGCGTGGGTCGGCAGGCACTGACCGTGCGTGGTACGGTGCTCCCCGGGGTGCGGGTCGGGCAGATCCGATCCCGCTGGGTGCGGGCCGCCGTCGTGGATATGACGCGGTGGACGATGGCCACCGGGGTATCCGTACACGGGGCACTCGGATATGACTGGTTACGCCATCGCATTGTGCAGATCGATTATGCCGAACGGATCCTGCGCGTATTGCGGTACCGACCCCGGCATGAGCGACTGGCCCCCGGCAGGAGACGGGTGGTGGTGATGCGGTTTCGACTGGCGCGGTATCCCCGAATGCCTGTTGTACGCGAATTGCGGATCCAGGGCCGTACCCTGCCGGCCGGGATCGATACCGGATCAAATCTGACGTTCGTGGTGCGGCGGGATCGGCTGCGGGCAAGGGGGATTCCCGTATTCATGCAAGAGCGCGAACCGCAAACGGTTTACGGCTACAGAGGCAAAGCCGTGCTCTATCGTGCGCGGTTGGCAGACTGCGCGTTCGGACCGTTTTTCTGGCGGTTGCTCGATGTCTACGTGGTGGATCCGGAACACGATCCCCGTCCGGGCAGCCGCGAGCGCGTGGTCACCATCGGGAACGGGTTCCTTTCCCGGTTTCGCGTGACGCTGGACTATCCGGAGCGAACGCTGGTGCTGGCCAGGGGAGAGGACGCAGCATCCGGGCTCGGGATCAGTCCCCCGCAGTGAGCCGT
>CAZIRO010000215.1:0-4150 GCA_964541595.1 uncultured Acidobacteriota bacterium | reverse complement strand
CCCGAGACCGGTGGCCACCGGCACACCGGTGGATCCGGTGGTGCGCATGTCCCATCGCCTGTCCCGATCCCAGCTGTATGGAAAATTGTGCCACCGCACGAGATCCGCTATAATCATCATTCCAACCTTCACCGTATAACCCACCACGTGGAGGGGGGTCCATGCAATGTCCACACTGTGGTGCGGATAACCCGGAAGGTGTGACGTATTGTATTCGCTGTGCACGGCCGCTGACGGCTGCACCGGCCGGTGTCCCTGCAGCACCGACTGCTGCCGGCAACCCGTGGGAAACACCGGGTCAGCCGCTGGTGCAGGCGTGGCTGGACACTGTAAAGGCCGTGGCCATCACGCCGGCCGATTTCTTTCGGGGACTGCCACCCACCACCGGTGATCTGCTGCGTCCGTTCCTGTTTGCGCTGATCTGCGGGCTGATCGGGCAGATCTTTGCATACATCTACAACGCGATACTGAACATCGGGCTTTTTGGGGTGCAGCAGATGCCCATGATGGGCGCAACGACGCTGCTCGGGTTGATCCTGTTTCCGTTCGGGCTGGCCATCGGACTGGCAATTGCCACACTTATCTTTCACCTGCTGCTCTCGCTGTTCGGCGCGGCCAATCAGCCTCTGGAGGCAACGTATCGCGTGATCGCTTACAGCACGGTCAACATGCTGGCCAATGTTGTACCTTTTATCGGCTGGCTGATCGGGGCCATCTGGGTGCTCTTTCTGTACATCGTCGGCTTCCGGGAGGTGCACCGCACGACCACCGGAAAGGCTGCACTGGCCGTACTCGTCCCCACCGCACTGATCTGTCTCTGCGTGCTCCTGCTCGTTGGCGTTGCGGGTGTGGCGCTGTTCCGTGCATTCCAGCAGGGTCTGTAGGAATACGTATCCGCGTCAGGACGCACGGCGCGTCGCTCTGCGGATGAGCGTAATATAGAAGCGGACCATCCGCACATAATCGGGTATACGAATACGTTCGTTCACTCCATGCACCCGTGCAACGTCATCGGGTTGAATCACAATCGGCACAAAGCGGTAGATGTCCGGTGTGAGTCCCACATAATGCCGGCTGTCCGTACCCCCGACAACGAGTCCCGGAGCGACGATGGTATCCGAAAAAACGGCGCGAATGGTTTCCTGGAGGGTACGGAACCCCGGTCCCTCGACGCGTGCGATCGGTGATGGTTCGGATGCCCCTTCCAACGGTCGAATGGCCACACGCGGATCGTCGACCACACGACGAACGTGCTGTAAAACGGTCTCCACGGTATCTCCGGGCAGGATCCGGAAGTTCACCACGGCACGCGCTGTGCCGGGGATCACGTTGTCTTTGACCCCGGCATGGAAGACGGTCACGGCCATGGTGGTCTGTACGATGGCCCGGGTGGCCTGACGCCGCTTGAGTTGCCACACGACCGCGGGTTTGAACAGGTCAAAGTTCGCCATGACGAACCGAACGAGTCCGTGCGTTTCCGGTGCCAGAAACCGAAACATCGAACGCACGGGTTCCCGCAAACGTGCGGGTAGCGGCCGGGATTCCAGCCGCGTGATGGCACGGGCGAGGATACCGATCGTCGTATGTTCCGGTGGCATGGAAGAATGACCACCCGATCCGGTCACCCGCAGTTCGACAGAGAGGTACCCCTTTTCGGCGACGCCCACGAGTGCCACCGGTCGACGGATACCCGGGATCATACCGCGCACGACGGCCAACCCTTCGTCCAGGACCCACGCCGGCCGGATCCCCTTTTGTGCCAGCCAGCGGGCGATCCGTGCCGCTCCCCGGCGTCCGCCGACTTCTTCATCATGACCGAACGCCAGGATGACCGTCCGCGCCGGCCGGTAGCCACGCCGCAGCAACCATGCCACGGCCTCGAACAGGGCGACCATACTGCTCTTGTCGTCCAGGGTGCCCCGTCCCCAGACGGCCCCCTTTGCAACAGCACCGGAAAAGGGGGCATACGTCCACCGTGCACGGGTCGACGGATCCACGGGAACGACGTCCATATGGGCCATGAGCAAAATCGGCGGGCGATCTCCACGCGTACCCGGCCAGATGTATACGCGACTGCCATCCGCGATGGTGACCACCTGAAGACGGCGATGGACTTCGGGGAACAACGTTTCCAGGAGCCGATGCAGGCGGGCGAGCACCTCCGCTGTGGGCGGTGCACCCGCGGTGGACACGGTGGGTATGCGGATGACCCGGGCCAATCGATGCACCAGTTCGGATTCGGGCAACGGAATGGACGACGCCGGAGCCACCGCGGGTTGCATGGACTGCAGGTGCACCGCACGGTATACCAGCCCCAGACTGAACCCCAGAACGACCATTCCGGCGATCCCCAGGAACCGACGCATCCTCAACCAGACCCCCCTGCAACATGTGTCAACCATCCGCAATTTCTCTCACCCCGCTTCCCACACTTCACCGCGCAGATCGGCCACGGCGCGACGTACGGCCATCAAATGCGCATGTGGTACGTCCGTTGGGAACGTGCACTCCGCGCTGACCAGCCACCGCCGGGGTGCATGGGCACGGTGCACGTAATCGTAGATCCGGTCGGGGGGACCGAACCGGAGCAGGCCCTTGCCGAATACGCCGTTTGCCAGTACGGCATCGGTTCGCAATTCCACCACGGTAAAGGGCGGATTTTCCCCCTGAATCCAGTCCCAGTGAAAGATGTCAACCGGATAATCGAGCATTTCCAGGATACGATTCTGCTGGCCGCAGACGTGGAGAATGAGATAACGGGCATATGGCCGCACCGCGCGCAACAGCGCGAGATCGTATTTCCGTTCAAACGTCTCGAACATGGTGGATGGGATACGGTGTGTGGCCCATTGTGTGGCAAAGAAAATACCGTCGGCACCTGCCTGAATGGCCGCAATGGCAAACTCCGTGAGTACCTCGGTCACGATCTGAAAAACGGTGTGGAACCGTTCCGGATCCGCCCGGGCGAGTACGGCCAGATCCCATTTGTTCGGCAAGAACCGGCTGCAGACCTCGATCGGAGCAAATACGGTCTGGACCATGGGAACATCCGAGCCCAGTCGGTCACGGATCTGCCGGATGGCCTCCAGCTGGTCGGCAAACACGCCCTCCGTTGCCGGGATCGGACGAATCACGCGATCCCAGTCGGCAAGCGTCTGAATGGGTGTATACACCATGCGGGGACCGACGTGCGGATTCCCGGACGGCGTAAACCGGGCGCCCCATGCCTCGACGTAATAGGACGATCGGGGATTCAACTTGAGCAGATCCCACCGGTACGTCGTATAAAACCGGACCATCGCATCGACGTATGCAGACAATGTGAATTCGGCTTCATAGAAATGGCGCCAGAAACTGACGCCGACACGGGGATGGTCCGTTACGGGGTCATGCAGCAACGCTTCCAGATACGCACGTGCATGAGCCATATACCGCCTTCAACTAATCATCCATCGGTCCGATCACCGGTGATTCGGTGAGCGGCCATACCCACCAGTCTTCGCCGGGCATGTCCGGAGCCATCGCGAGTCCGAGAACCCGATGCGACCGCACGTCCAGGATCGGGCTGCCGGGCAGCAGAACGGACGCATCCGGTCGGATCAGGATCCACCACTGTCGACGATACCACTGCCAGGCCGCGATGCGAACGGACACCCGGACCCAGCCGCGATCATCCCGCCCCCAGCCGTACCATCGGGTCCCCGGTCGTAACTCCTGCAGGGGAAACGGTTGCCATTTCGGGGCAGGTCCCTGCGGACAGTACCACGTCTGGATGTCCGACCCGACCGCATGGGGTCCATATATCGGGCGACACTGCAGGGGGGTGCGGTAGAAAAACAGCCGCGGAGCCCCTTTCGGCAGGACGGGCGATACCCACTGATGGTCGGCGATCGGCCAGAACGCCACCAGGACGCGACAGGATTGTGCCGACGGTTCCAGGCATATCACCGGTACCGGCGCGTCCTGCAACCACTCTGGCCACATCGGTCGATCCGGCGTCCCCGACCGTGCGATAAAATACGCGGCCCCAATAAAGAGCAATACCGAAAGCCAGTACCGCCGCGGGATCATCGTACCCGACTCCCATTCGGAACTTCCGCGGGTACTTCGAGTAAATACGGTCGCCCGTTCACGTCTGCAGCCAGGACCC
>CAZIRO010000214.1:0-4158 GCA_964541595.1 uncultured Acidobacteriota bacterium | reverse complement strand
CCTGGGACCTGAGACCTGGGACCTAACACCCGGGCCATCCGCACATCCCCTGTCCCATTGCCTGTCCCGATCTCAGTCCGTTGTGCACTCGCTACCATCCGTTCTGGGCAAGTGCGTGGCTTTCCTGTACAATACCTTTGTAAACACGGATTCCCCCGGAGGAGGCGCGGTGATGCAACTGGCAGAACGGATGCGTCGATTGGGAACCGAGACGGCGTTTGAAGTCCTCGCGCAGGCCAAACATCTCGAAGCGCAGGGACACGATATCGTACACCTGGAGATCGGAGAACCCGATTTTGATACCCCCGGATTTATCATCGAGGCCGCATATGCCGCACTGAAAGAGGGGTACACCCATTACGGTCCGGCGGCAGGGCTGCCGGAACTGCGCGCTACCATCGCGGAACACGTCCGGGCGACCCGCAAGGTGGATGTCACCCCGGAACAGGTCGTGGTGACCCCCGGGGGGAAACCCATCATTTTCTACAGTATCCTCGCGCTGATCGAACCCGGTGATGAGGTCATCATCCCGGACCCCGGGTTTCCCATCTATGAATCGGTCGTCCGTTTTGTCGGGGGGATCGCAAAAATGGTTCCCCTGCGGGAAGAACTCGGTTTTCGATGGGATCTCGATGAACTGCGGGCGGCCATTACGCCGCGGACCCGGATGATTATCATCAACTCTCCGCACAATCCGACCGGTGCCGTACTCACGGAATCGGACCTGCACGAGATCGCCAATCTGGCACTGAAACACGATCTGATCGTGCTGGCTGACGAGATCTATTCGGAGATCATTTACGACGGCGTTCATCGCAGCATCCTGTCCATTCCCGGTATGGCGGAGCGAACGATTCTCCTGGACGGGTTTTCCAAAACGTTTGCCATGACCGGATGGCGGTTGGGGTATGGCGTCATGCCAGTGGAACTCGCCCCGCATATCACGCGCCTCATCATTAACAGCGTGTCCTGTACGGCCACGTTTGTACAGCGTGCCGGACTGCATGCGTTGCGAGGACCCCGGGATGAAGTACAGCAGATGGTCGCCGCTTTTCGCCAGCGACGGGATTTCATTGTAGATGGGTTAAACGCGATTGACGGCATCCGCTGTCACAAACCGGCGGGCGCGTTTTATGTGTTTCCCAATGTTCAGGGATTGGGCATGCGCAGCAGTCTGCTCGCGGCAAAACTGTTGCAGGAATATGATGTCGCCGTGCTATCCGGCACCGCTTTTGGCGAGGCCGGTGAGGGGTATCTGCGGATTTCGTATGCGACGTCCCTGGAAAATCTGCAGAAGGGATTGGAACGGATCCGGCGTGCAGTGGCCGATTTGAAGGAAAGTGACGCGAAGTGATGGAAGGAAAAGGCACGGCAAGTGACCCCGGCAAATAAAAAGGGGAAATCAGGGCGATGTCGCATGCTGATCGTCATTTTGTGCATCGTTTCGTATCACTTCATGCCGCTTTTTCAACGTCACTTCGCGTTACGCTCTTTCACATCACTTCATGGCTCCAGGGGGGACGACCATGACCTGGCAGGTGTGGATCACACGGACGATTCCGGAAGAGGGGATTGAATTGTTGCGTCAGCACTGTACGGTGCACCTGCGTGCATCCCGGACGATTCCCTCACGTGAAGAACTCATCGCCGGTATTCGGGACCACGATGCGGTGCTGTGTCTTCTGACCGAACGGATCGACCGGGAGGTCATCGATGCGGCCGGCCCCCGGTTGAAGGTCATCAGCAATATGGCCGTTGGGTTTGACAATATTGATGTGGCATACGCCACACAGCAGGGAATCGTCGTCACGAATACGCCCGGCGTTTTGACAGAAACGACGGCCGATCTCGCATGGGCCCTGTTGATGGCGGCAGCGCGCCGCATCGTCGAAGCCGATCGGTTCACACGCGCGGGGAAGTTTGACGGCTGGGATCCAATGCTGTTGCTCGGCTGGGATGTCCACGGGAAGACACTCGGTATTGTCGGATTCGGGCGGATCGGTCGCGCCGTGGCCCGTCGTGCACGTGGATTTCACATGCGGGTGCTGTACTATGATGTACAGCGTGCGGACCCTGAGGTCGAACACGAGTTACAGGCCACGTATGTCGATCTGGATACGTTGCTGCGGGAGTCGGATTTCATTTCTCTGCACACGCCGCTCACCCCGCAGACGCGTCATCTGATTGACGCCGATGCATTGGCCAGGATGAAACCCACGGCCATCCTGGTGAATACGTCCCGGGGACCGGTCGTCGACGAACAGGCACTTGTGGACGCATTGCGGAATCGACGGATCGCCTATGCTGCGCTGGATGTCTTTGAACATGAACCACAGTTGACGCCGGGACTTGCGGAACTCGATAACGTGGTCCTGGCACCGCACATCGGTAGTGGTTCCCTGGAAACCCGATCACGGATGGCACGGATTGCGGCGGAAAACATCCTGGCTGTCATGCGGGGTGAGCGTCCGCCGTTTATGGTCAATCCGGACGTATGGTCCCACAGGAGAGGGAAGTGACGAAGGGAGAAGTGACCGATATGCGTGCAACGGCACTGTCACTTTCCCTCTCGTCATTTCGCGGTACTTCCTGCGTCACTTTTTTCCGGGACCAGGACAGGAAATGGGACACGGAACGGTCCATGTCGGCAGCGGTATATCGATTCCGCCACGCATGTCATTCCCCGATCCCGGACACCCGTGACCGGACACCTGACACCCGGGACCTGACACCTGCCCCGGCCCCGGACCGCGGGCGCGCATGCAGTCCATCCGATGTTCCGTTTCCTGCCCCGATCTCAGTTTTTTTTCTCTTCACTTGCGATGAGCGATGATGCGCACATGGATTCAACCGGAACAACACTGGGCCATCTGGGCGGTGCTTCTTCTGGCGGCGGCGTTCGGGATCTGGGCGGAACGTACCCGCTGGGGTGCCCGTGTCTCCGGTGCGGTCATGACGATCGGGGCAACGTTTGTGCTCTCGTACCTGCGGATCATCCCGATCCGTGCACCCGCATACGGCATCGTCTGGGCATATCTGGTGCCGCTGGCCATTCCGTTGTTGTTATTTCGCGCCGACCTGCGGCGGATTGTCCGGGAAGCCGGTCCCACGTTGCTGGCGTTCGGCATCGGCGCGGTCGGAACCGTTGTGGGTGCAGTGGTGGCTTATGCGATGGTTCCCCTGGGTCCGGAGGGATGGAAACTCGCCGGAATATTCACGGCGACCTACATCGGTGGGTCGATGAACTACGTCGCCGTTGCGCGGGCGCTGGATCTGCAGGCCGGTGATCTGCTCGCTGCTGGAGTCGCAGCAGATAACCTGGCGATGACCCTGTATTTTATCGTTTTATTTTTGCTGCCGTCATGGGTCTGGTTGCGCGAACGGTTTCCCAGGCGACCGGCACTGTCCGTGGCCGTGCAATCGACGAACCCCGAAAGCTACTGGGCGGGACGGACGATCACGCTGCTGGATCTGGCCGTAGCCCTGGCACTGTCCGCCTGGTTGTGTGCCATCGGTTATCGGCTGGCCGATCTGCTGAGGCTCCGGGGGAGCGAAATCCTGTGGATCACCGGTTTGACCGTGCTCATTGCCACACTCTGGCCGCAGCGCGTCGGGCAGATCCGGGGCGCGGAAGAAATGGGGACATTGCTCATGCAGATCTTCTTTGCCGCGATCGGCGCGACGGCGAACATTCACGTCGTCATCGAGGCGGGTCTGCGACTGTTCGGTTTTGCGGTGCTCATCCTGACGATCCATCTGTTCGTGATTCTGGCCGTGGGACGGCTGTTCCGGCTGGATCTGCGGGAGATCGTGATCGCATCGAACGCGAACATGGGTGGTCCGACGACCGCTGCGGCCATGGCCATTGCCCGCCGGTGGGATACGCTGGTCATTCCGGCCATTCTGTGTGGCACCCTGGGGTACGCCACGGCGAATTTCATCGGTGTGGCCCTCGCCTATGCCCTCCGGTAAATCTATATACTTTTATTGTAAATCTATCCTGCTTTGTTGCAAAGATTGCACATTGCAAGGATAGAACGGGCGACACTGAATCGCGCGATGCACCGGTTGCGGAGCCGGGACCTGCATCGGATGCTGGCGGCATTGCACCGGCATCTGCGCACGCAAGAGACGGGGGCCGCAGCCGACAGTACGGGG
>CAZIRO010000213.1:0-4167 GCA_964541595.1 uncultured Acidobacteriota bacterium | reverse complement strand
GGATGCCCGTTCGACGGAGAGCCGACCGGTAGGCAGCGTGCCCCAGCGGGTGCGGTGCATGCGGGCGTCGAACTCCCGTACGAGCACCTGATTCAGCGTGCCGGCGCCGGCGGTCACCAGTCCGGTTCCGAGAAGCACCCACAGCAGCAGGGACACGGACGTGCCGCCGGCGAGGACGTAACCGAGCGTGACCGTCATGAGGACAAACAGATTGATCCCCGCTTTTCCGAGGATCATGAAATCGGCGATACGACCGCGGATGTGTGTGACCACTTGACGAACAGGAACCACCGACATGGGACCGGCCTGCTGGCGATTGCCCGAAATATCCATATGGAGTCGGTGACTTTGGGGGGCATGAGGCACACCTCGCTTCGACCCCGATATGTGGCCCATGCGCCCCATTATAATCGGCCCTTTTGCAAACCCCAACTTCCCCGGTTTCGCCGGGGGTTCCGGAAACCCGGTAGAATGCCGTATGCGCATGAAGGTGTTATAATATGATGATATCCTGTACCGGAAGCCTCCGGTTCTCGAGGGAACCAATGCCGTGGTGGAGTCTGGCGACGCTGGAAGAGCGTCGACGTGCGGGCAACAGTTTCTTCCTCGGCGCGATTATCGGTAATCCTGATGTTCCCGGTGATTCTTCTCTGACGCAATCCGCCATTCTGCTGGGACGTTCTCTGGGCATTCAGATCGAGGAAATCGTCCATCGGCTGCGGAAGCATAAAGACTGGGTGGGGCTGCTGACGGACGAATTTGAACTCCTGCCCCGTCCGTATCTCTGGGCATTCCTGGCCGGGTTTTATGGCACTTCTCTGTTGCAATACTATCAGTTCTATCTGTATAAACGGGACGAGCATACCCGGAACCGCATTGAAGAGGCGCGCGCGAAAATGCTGGAGAACCTGAACTACCTGCAGGTTCCCGAACCCCTCTACCGTCCGTTCTCGGAGGTCGCGGACCATCTGGACGAAATGTCCGAAAACGAATCGACCGTATCCGAGTATTACAAGCAGTTCATCACGCGTGTACGTCTCTGGCTGGAGGGAATGGAGGAGTTGCTAGAGGAAATGGACACGCTGCAGGGCGACGCGTCGTCGACCACGTACATTCACTGATAGTATGGCACATCGTCCCGCCGATCGGGTGCCGATGTCCCGATTGTGGAGTTTGCCGTGATACCATTGACCATCGGGGTCACTGCGGGCGACCCCAACGGCATCGGACCGGAAGTCCTGCTGAAGGCGTTGTCCCCTGTGCCTTCCGGAGTTCGGTTCCGCGTTTACGCACCGGTAGAGGCGCTGCGCGTCTGGGCCCAGCGGTGGGGGATCCCCTTTCCTCGCTCGAAGGCCATCGAATGGGTGGATCTCCCCTGGTTGCTGCGGGATACCACATGGGGGCGTCCCAGCAGTGCGGCGGGCGCCTGGGTGTATCGGGCCCTGGAGACCGCATGTGCGGATCTGGAGGCGGGACGCATTCAGGCGCTGGTGACCGCACCGATCATGAAAGCCAGCCTCCAGCAGGCCGGCGTGCCGGTTCATGACCATACCACCTATCTGGAACAGCGTTTCCGAACCCGTACGGTCATGAGCATGATCACGCCGCACCTTCGGGTTGCTTTTGTCACAGCGCATGTTCCCCTGCGCCAGGTCGCCGATATGCTCAGTGTCGACCAGGTCGTCGCAACCACACGGATTGCCCATCACACCCTTGTTCACTGGTTCAGCATCCCGCAACCGCGGATCGTGCTCTGTGCATTGAATCCGCATGCGGGCGAGCACGGTTTGCTCGGCCATGAGGAACAGCGTATTCTCACGCCCGCCGTGCAACAGTTGCGGACCGAGGGATGTGACGTGGAGGGGCCGTTTCCTCCGGAAACGGCGTTCCGGGAGGCGCGTGAAGGACGATGGGATCTGGTCATGGCCCTGTATCACGACCAGGGGATGATCCCGGTGAAATTGCTGGATTTCGGGCGCACGGTCAATTTCACCATGGGCCTGCCGTTTATTCGAACGTCCCCCGACCACGGTGCAGCCCCCGATATTGCCGGTCGGGGTATCGCTCGATCGGACGGTATGCGCGCTGCTATTCAGCTGGCGATTCAACTTGCCGGTGGGCACCGGGAGAGTTAACGGTCACTCATCCCGCATGAGATGCGGGATGAACAGCAATGCGACAATGCCGTTCAGCACATCCGCGATCCACAGGATCCGCAACGGACCGAGGATCGCGTGCCAACCGGCGCCGCTGAAGATCATCGTGGTCACGCGTGCGGCGATCAAGAACACCCCGAGCAGCAGCGGAAACAGCATCATCGGATACAATAACCCGCGCTGCGCGTGCCCGACCAGTGCAGCACCCAGCAGGTGGCCCACGATCGTGTACCCTGTCATTGTGGATATCCAGGTCACCGCGAACATCCCCAGTCGGTCGTGCCATTCCCAATCGAAAAAGACGGTGAATACACCGATCATCACGGCATGTAACCCGAACATGGCGATCGTGTTGGCGCATACCTTACTCCAGAACCACAGTTCGGGATGCTGCACAGCGGCCAGTACGATCTCCACTACCGGGCGCTCCTGTTCCCGCTCGAATGACTGATGGATCAGGGTTTCTCCGGTAAACCAGAACACGATCCAGAGCAGGGGTCCCGCCCATGCACGTGCAGCCGCCGAGCCGGGGTCCACGGCGAAACTCAGGATGGCGAGCATGAGAATGCCGTACAGCCCGACCACACCGGAGATGGGCGCACCCCGCATCAGTAAGCGGAAATCTTTGACCACGAGGTACCGCGCCACCCGGAACCGATCCGGATGGATGGTGCGGACAGCCCCGCGCGCCTCCGACGGCGTGGCCGGGGCGCGGGCATTACTTCCGGTACTTTCCGATGGCCTGGAGTTCTTCATCATACATCTTGCGAAAGAGGATCTGCCATTCGCTGCTGCCCTCAGGAACTCTGCGGTGCATCCGACGCAGTTTTTCACGGATACGCTGGCTTAGCCGATCGTCAAATGCCATGATCTGCTCTATCCAGGTGAATATATCCCATTCCAGCTGGCCCCGTTCGGTACGGACCTGCACTTCCGGAGCTGCTGCCAGCGCCTGCACAATGACGTGGGCCAGGCGCCGCATTTTGGCCCGACTGATCCGGCTCATAGGACGATCCCCCGTTCCCTGGCCAGGCGCTGCTTGATCTTCCGAAATAGTTCGTGGTACTCGGCCTGGGAGCGCTGAATCTCATCGGCGTACTGTGCTAAAATGCGCCGGACCTCTTCATCGAGTTGATCCTCCAGCGCGAGTTCATCCCGAATGGCCTTTTCAATGATCTCTTCGAGGCGGTTCGGATCGGAAACGACCACGTCACCGCGTTCTATCAACATTTGCGCGATGCGAAACGCCATGAATTCGATCAACCGTGGTGGCAGCCGCATAGAACACCCCTCACATGACCGGGCTGGTCCCGTACACGTTCCGCCGCCCGGTGGACCATGATCCTGGGGAGGGAATCCATTAACATTATACGCGGGACGGTTCGATACAACAATCCGGATCCCGGGATCGGGACAGGCAATGGGACATGCGCACCACCGGATCCACCGGTGGGCCGGTGGCCACCGGTCTCCGGTCCCGGGTGTCCGGAATTGCCAACTCCGGAAAGTGGGACCATGCCGTCGCCGCATCGGGACACCCCGTGTCCCATTCCTGTCCTGATCTCAGCACAATGGGCACCAGAATACGTATCACACTCGGTGCATTGCGGGGTCAGTGGATACACACCCGACCCGATCGGGCGGTCCGCCCCATGCCGGCACGACTGCGCGAGGCCTTTTTTCATCACGCCGGTACCCATATCACCGCCTGTCGGTTTATGGACGGGTTTGCGGGCACCGGCATCATGGGGTTTTATGCATTGAGCCTGGGTGCTGCGCACGTATCGTGGATTGAACGAGATCCCGCCGTTGTTCGATTGTTGCGAGAAAACGCGCGGCGTCTGCACGTGTTGCACCGCGCGACTATCCGCCAGGGCGACATCGAATGGATCCTGCGCCGGAACACTGTCACGCCGTTTGACTGGATTTTCTGGGGACCACCGTATAACTTTCCTACGGAACGGCTCAATCGCCTGATGACCATCTGTGCCGCACGCGGATGGGTGCGTAT
>CAZIRO010000212.1:0-4253 GCA_964541595.1 uncultured Acidobacteriota bacterium | reverse complement strand
ATTTTGGCGCATGTGTCATGGCCCGGGATCGGGCTTTTGGGATGTGCATCACCGGCCCAAACCCCAGAACTCATGCCTCAATTCATGATATTTGCAACAGAGCATGGCTTGATAGAAATGATCCACCTCCCTGGCGACGTCCGTACCCTCAAAGCAAAGATTGGGAGGAGTTGATTCCCAAATTAGAAAAAATTTTCTATAAGGCGCTTGGACGCACTATCGTTTGGTTTTTCAGTCAACCCGAAGAAAAGTTAGAAATTGGGGATGGACCATGGCAGTTAGTTAATAGACTTCTGATGGTGGTCCATTTCCTAAATGAAGAGTCTTTTGGGCACGGCAACGCCGTGCCCCTACAACATCGGACGCTGCCTCCGACCGGTCTCCAGCTGCGATTGCTGTGGGCTCCCCCCGAATCCGCCGGCGCACCTGGCCTCTGCCCTGACTTCCCACGACCATTGCCCCTCCCGGTGCATACCATCCCCATCGCTCCCTTCCTGCATGCAAATTTTTTCCTCCTGTTCTACACCTCCCGGAATTTATGATCGGATCCCAGCCGTACCGATTGACAGACGTATCAGAATTCCTTACTTTTTTAAGAGTAAGGAATTTATGATCCTCTTACAAAGGGAGAGTATGGTGAAAGCCACGGTGACCAGCAAAGGCCAGGTGACCATTCCCAAGAAAGTGAGGGAAAGGCTCGGGCTGCGGCCGGGAGATGAACTGGAATTCATCATCGAGGGAGACAGGGTGCAGATTCGGCCCATTCACCGGTATCGTGCAGCCGACCTTCCGGGCCTCCTGCGGGGAAGCCGGATTCCCTATGCGGGTGCCGATGCCGAGGATGAAGCCCTGGCCAGAGCCCTGGCCGAAAAGGATCGGCGGTGGGCTGAAAAGACACCGGAGCCGACGAAGTGAGGTTCTGGGTCGATACCAACGTGCTCGTTCGACTCGTCACAAAGTCGCCCGAGGACCTTTTCTACCAGGCCCTTGCCCTGGTAGAAGAGGCGGAAGCAGGGCGTCTGGCGCTGGCCGTGCATCCCATTCATGTAGCAGAGGCTACTTATGTCCTGCGCCGTCTTTATGGTTATACCCGGGAGGAAATCCGGGAAGATCTGGGCATCGTGCTCCGGTTGCGAGCCCTGGAGATCTACGATGGGGATCGGGTGATGCGGGCTCTGGATATCATGGCTTCCCGGAATGTGGATTTCGATGACGCCTATCTGGCACTCTGGGCGTCCGACCGGGGCGATGGAGTGGTGTCGTTCGACCGAGATTTTGCCCGTCTGCCGGCCCAGTGGCAGAGACCCTGATTTTCCCTCGATGTTTCGAGTCGCAGGCTCGGAATGGCGCATCCACCCTGACTCCTGATGGCCGCTGGCAACTGATCCATGCTGACCTGTCTCTTTCCATATGACGAAGGCTGTAATCTTCCCCTGACATGTTAAGCCATTGGACACCGGGAACGGGACAGAGAATGGAACGGGGAGGCATCGGGCTCAGGTATTCAGGTGTCAGGGATCAGGTGTCAGGTCCCAGGTCCCAGGTGTCAGGGATCAGGGAATGACGTGCGCAGCGGAATCGATATACCGCTGCCGACATGTCCCGTTCAGTGTCTCATTGCCTGTCCCGATTTCAGATTGGATAGAACTCTTTGGATCATATCGGCGTTTGATCGGTGATTGAGCGGATATCCATGGACGGTGTCATTCGGGCCAGATGGCAGATTGCTGTTTTTCTGGGGCTTACGTTTGTTTTCAACGGATTTTTCTACGGGTTTCTGCTTTTCGCCGACCGCGCTGCCGAACGGTGGACGATGCTGCATTCCATCGCGTTCATGTGGTGCCCGGGCATTGCCGCGTTGCTGACCCGGTGGATCATGCACCGCACGCTGCGGGGATTCGGCTGGAGATGGGGAAAGATCCGATACCTGCTCATCAGTTATGCGATCCCTCTGGGGTATTGTTTCGTCGTGTATCTCTCCGTGTGGTTCTTCGGATGGGGGGCGTTTGACCATGCTCGCCTGATGCGGACGGCCGCCCGATTCGGTCTGCACGGTTTCCCCGAACTTCTCGTGTTCACTCTTCTGATCGTCGTTGCGGGTCCCCTGGGGGTACTCGCCAGTATCATCAGTGCGCTGGGTGAGGAACTGGGCTGGCGTGGGTTCCTCGTGCCCGAACTCGCGCAAATCACGAACTTTACCCGGCTGTCTCTCATCAGCGGGTTGATCTGGGCGGTCTGGCACTATCCGCTGATCTTCATGTTGCTCCCCCGGTTCCAGGATATGCCGGCGCGCGGCTTTGCACTGGTGACGTTCACCGTCATGGTGGTGGGGTTGAGTTTTGTCTATGCGTGGATGCGACTGAAGTCCGGGAGTGTGTGGACCAGCGTGCTGCTCCATGCGAGTCACAATATCTATGTTCAGGCCGTTTTCGATCCGCTGACCCGCAATACCGGTCCCACACCATACATCGTCGGTGAGTACGGTGCCGGATTGACCCTTGTCGGGGTCCTGATCGGGTGGGTATTCTGGCGGATGCGAAAAACCCTTTAAACGCCGACAGGCGAATCCCACGGGAGGAAACATCATGCACACACTGGCGATTATCGGGGTCCCCTCCAGTGCAGGGGCGCGCCGGATCGGGCAGGAAAAAGCCCCGCAGGCACTGCGTCAGGCCGGTCTTGTTGCGCAGATGCAGTCTGCCGGATTGGCCGCTTTACAGATATTTGCAAGGGGTCGACAGTTTGCGGGAATGGTCGTTACGGAGTTCAACGGCGACCGGGATGTGGACGGAACATCGGCCGAACGGCTGGCGCAGGGGATTACGGGTGCCTTATGGGGCCCCATTCATGATGCCGGAAACACCTGTCCTTGAATGCACCTCCTGGGAATTCAGGTTATAATCAACTATGGGAGGTGAGTGAAATATGGAAGCTTGGAAAGAACGCATCACCGTCGATCCCGATGTGTGCCACGGAAAGCCCTGCATTAAGGGTACGCGCATCATGGTTTCTGTCATCCTGGACAACCTTGCCGAAGGGTTGACACCCGAGGAAATCGTTCGAGAATATCCTCCGCTGACGATTGAAGACGTGCGTGCTGCAATTGCCTATGCGGCTGAACTCACGCGGGAAGAGGAGTTGATGCCCCTGCGATGAATACCCTGAAAATCAAATTGGATGAAAATCTGGAACGTGTCCATGCAGAGTTTCTGCGGCAAAGCGGTTATCCCACGGAGCGCGTTTATGAACAGGGGCTATCGGGTCGGAGTGATCGGGAAATATGGGAAAAAGTGTGTGCTGAGGGATATCTGTTCATCACATTGGATCAGGACTTTGCCGACATCCGTCGATTCTCACCGGGTATCCGTGTGGGGTTAGTCCTTTTACGTCCTCGATTTCACAGTCGCCAGGCGGTGCTGCATATCTTGGAACGACTGGTGAGGCAATTCCCGCTGGAATCACTGATGGGTTGCCTGGTCGTAGTTGATGAAATGCGTACGCGCATTCGGCGTCTTTCATAAATCATATCGGAAATGCAACGTCGACCGGGATGTGGACGGAACATCCGCCAGGCGCCTGGTGCGGGGCATCAGCCAGGTCTTGCAGAGTGGTCATGCGTGACACCGGTACGTTCGCCGATGGCGATGTATGCGCACCCGAAGTAGTGTTCGTCCACCGTCACGGTCAGGGAACA
Organism: uncultured Acidobacteriota bacterium; assembly: GCA_964541595.1. Taxonomy (GTDB): domain Bacteria; phylum Acidobacteriota; class HRBIN11; order HRBIN11; family HRBIN11; genus CAZIRO01. The sequence goes on along the minus strand of CAZIRO010000212.1, from coordinate 559 downwards.
TCGGGACATGGTGGTCCAGATCGTTTCCCAGGGGCGGGCATCGGCCAGTTCTCGCGTGACCCCGAACGGTCGGGTGATCCATACGAGGAACGGCGCCAGTACGCGCATCCAGTTGGACGGGAGCTTCAGGTCCAGGATGACCATCCGTTTCCCCGGCGCCAATGCTGCAGCACCGTTTCGGATGACGCGGTCGAGCCCCGGCATCAGCGAAAGCGCAAACGTTGCAAGCATCCCGTCCACACGTTGCGGAAACACGAACGTTGCTGCGTCCTGCTGGATCAGTTCAACGTTGGTCCAGCCATTCTTCCGAACACGGTTCCGGGCCTTTTCGAGCATGGCATCCGTAATGTCCACGCCGATGATCTTTCCATGCGGTCCGACCGCCCGTTGGAGAAAGGCAAAATTCAAACCGGTGCCACAGCCGATGTCCACGACGGTGTCTCCGGGGCGCAGGCGCAATGCTGCAACGGCTTTTTTCCGGTATGCCTGAATGCGAAACCCGACGAGATAGTACAGGTTGGCGGTGATGTCGTAATGTTTTGCCCGTTTCCGGTAGAGG
>CAZIRO010000211.1:0-4330 GCA_964541595.1 uncultured Acidobacteriota bacterium | reverse complement strand
CTTAACCTGCGTCTGTCTGCGTGCATCTGCGTCCAATACGAACTTGGGAAACAAACCACTAAACCCCTGACTCCCATTTAACATAGAAGACCCGCCACCCGGGACCTGAGCCCCGCCACCTGCCTTCCGGGTCCTGACCACGGACGCACATGCAGACCATCCGATGTCCCATGGCCTGTCCCGATCGCAAATCGGACGGTACTGACTTTTTTGGGTAGAATTTTCTATATATTCGTGATAGTCACTTTTCCCTCCCTGCCTTCCCACTGCACATACGTCACGAGATCGATCAGCCGCGGCCGGCCGTCATGGCACCCGACCAGCGGGGGCCGTTGCATCCGTCCGATAGGACAGAACCGTTTCACGCCCAGCCGTGCCAGTTGCAGGGCAAGATCCGTCCAGGAACGGTCAATCGCATAGCCCATCGTCTGCAGGTGGTGCCGGTGGGGATGCAGAATCTCCGGCAGTTCCTTCAGGTCGGCGATCGGTTTGAGAAACACGGTACGGTACGTGCACGTGGGTGCGAGATCCGGTTGCGGAGTGTATACAACCGTCCATGTGGTGTTCGCGCCCATCCAGATCCGGGTGTCGTCCATGCCGATCCACCGGGCACGGAAACTCTGAACCCGCATCGCCTCTCCCTGGGAGAGCGTGCGCCGGGGCCAGCGCTGTTCCCAGTGATCCAGCGCCCGGGCAAGGGCGTCTCCGAAGTGCAGTACGGCATCCGGCGACCCCTCCAGGTAGATCACATGGGGCGACATGCATCCCTGCTGATCAAACCAGGCGATGTCTTCCGCGCAGTGCATCGCCAGATCGTCGATCGGACGATGACGGTAAGCGGTACGGTCAATGGCGGCAAAACTGATGCGATGCGGGTAGGGCAACCACCGTGCGGTGCCGGGAACGAACGTGCGCAGGTGGTCCAGAGTGGATTCATGTCCGTAAGCGATCACGGTATCAGCCCGGGCGAGGATCGTGCGTGTGGTGGCCGTATCCTCATGTGACCACCAGGCAATGGCGCCCAGGGACGCCAGATCAGGCCGTTCTGCGAGCAGTGCGTGCCAGAACGCGGGCGCCAGCACGGGTTCGTACCGGGACACCCGGATGAGAAAGGGGCCCCCGGTCAGTACACTGAACACAACGGCCAGAAGCGCCGGTCCCGGCAGATTGCCCGGCATCCACCACACACGCAGTCCGCTTCCCGTCACGTGTACCCACAGGTCGGGATGGTTTCCGTATGGAACGAATCGGCTCCGAATATCCGGATCACCGAACTCACTGCGCAGCAGTTGCTGTAACTGTTCGGCGCGAATGTAATCGAGATGGACATCCAGAATGCGTTCCAGCATCGTCGGGTGCAGGCCCGTGACGGTGTGCAGGTCGCGGATCACACGGAGACGTTCCGGATCGGTCGGGTGCTGCCAGCGGTGCGCCACGCGGTCGATTGCGGCAATGAGATCACGCCAGTCCGGTGGCGCGGACGGTCGATCGGCAAGGAGACGGCGGACCCGTTCGGTCACACGCGCGGGGTCGGTGTATACCGTTTCCGGAAAATCCGGGGTGTCCATGGCTCAGTCCCAGCGAATACCGAGCATATCCAGTGCGGACTGTTTCTGCCGCCACTTCTCTTTGACCTTCACATAAAGTTCAAGATATACGCGTTTCCCGAGCAGGGCCTCCATTTCCCTGCGCGCGGCCGTGCCGATCCGTTTCAGCATCTGTCCGCCTTTTCCGATGAGAATCCCCTTCTGAGACGGTTTCTCCACCCAGACGTCCGCATAGACGACCAGAAGGTTCCTGTCCGGTTTGTCTTCGATCTTTTGAATATATACGGCCGTACAGTAGGGCACCTCCTGACGCACATAGCGGAAGATCTTCTCCCGGATCCATTCGGCGATGAGAAACCGCTCGTCCGCATCGGTCCACTGTCCGGGAGGAAACAGCGGCGGTCCCTCCGGGAGGTAATGCACGATCGTGTCCACGAGATCCGCAACGTTCGTTCCCTTTAAAGCCGATACCGGAACAATTTCCCGGAAATCCATCCACATACGGTATCGGTCGATGACCGGCAGGATCTCCAGTTTGTGGACCCGATCGATCTTGTTGATCACGAGAAATATGGGCGTCTGGCCCTGAATTTCCTGTAACAGCCGAAGGATCGGCGTGTAGGGACGATACGCTTCCCGTTCGATGTCGATCACCCAGCAGATGAGATCGACAGCAATGAGTGCCTGTCTGGCGATCTCGACCATTCGCCGGTTGAGTTCAAATTTCGGTTCGTGAATGCCCGGTGTGTCCCAGAAGACGATCTGTGCGTCCTTCCGGGTCAGGATTCCGGTGATCCGGTATCGGGTCGTCTGCGGTTTTTTGGAGACAATGGCCACCTTGCGTCCCAGCATCTGATTGAGCAGCGTCGATTTACCGACGTTACTCTGGCCCACGAGTGTCACGATCCCCGAACGGTATCCCGGAGGGACCTCATCCATCGGACCGATATGGAATGCCATGGCTCCGCTCAGGTGCATTCATGCACGTTCTGGATTTTGGGGCGATTGCATCCTGGAATATCACTTCTCGTCACGTTTCGGCGCTTTCCGATCCGCCGTGAGCTGGTGGACCAGATCTTGCACTCCCGCACTCCACTCCACGGAATAGGATGCCGGATTACGGAGCCGACGAACCGCTGCTGGCAGGCGATTCAGTTGTTCCCGGACGTATTGCTGCACTTCCGGTAACGGCCGGAACGATGCCACCCACTGACCCTGTTCAATATAGGTCCGCAGTAACGGTTGTCCACCCGGTACGGATTCGTCCGCGAGCGCCAGAACGTCGTGGTGATACATCCCCCGGTCGTCCTGAAACCGGTAGATCTGTTTCCGGCCGGGCAGGGTCAACTTACCGGGACTCGTTTTCATGCGCGGGATGGGGGTACCGTCTTTTTCCCATGCGACGAGTTTATACACACCGGTCATGGCGGGTGCATCACGCGATGTCACGAGTTCGGTTCCCACGCCAAAGAGATCGACCGGCACACCGGCCTGAAGCAGTGCATCGATAATATACTCGTTCAGGTCCCCGCTCAGAATGATCTTCACTTCGGACCGACCGGCCGCGTCCAGGAGTTGCCGGGCCTGCCGGGTGAGTTCCGCCAGGTCCCCGCTGTCCAGCCGGATGGCCCGCATCGGTACTCCGGCGGCAATGGCGTTCCGCACGCCTTCCAGGGGATCGAACGTATCGACCAGGAGGATTGTATTCTCGGGAAACAGCGCATGGAAGTGGCGGAATGCATCCACCTCATCGCGATGCGCAAGGACCCAGGAGTGCGCCATGGTACCGTACACGGGAATGTGAAACGCATACCCCGCCTGGAGATTGGATGTCCCGATACACCCGCCCACATATGCCGCACGTGCAGCCCAGAACCCGGCTTCCGGACTGTGCGCACGGCGCAGGCCGAACTCGACCACCCCCCGACCGCGCGCGGCTTCGACAATACGGGCGGCTTTCGTGGCCACCATGGTCTGGAAATTGACCACGGAAAGAAGAAACGTCTCCAGAATCTGAGCCTCCGGTAACGGCGCGTGCACCACGATGACCGGTTCGTGCGCAAATACGATCGTGCCCTCCGGTACGGCCCAGACGGTGCCCGTAAATCGGAATGCGCGTAAGTAGTCCCAGAACGCCTCCGGTAAATGGGCAAACGCCGGTACAGTACGCAGGTACCCGATCGCGGTCTCATCGAATCGGAGTGATTGAATGTACCGCAGCGCGGTTTCGATCCCGCATGCGATGAGATAACCCCGATTCGGTGGCATATGCCGAAACGTGAGTTCAAACGTCGCCGGAAACGTCATCCCGCCGTGCCAGTACCCGGCGACCATGGAGATCTCGTACAGATCCACGGCAAGCGACCAGTGCGGATCCGCCCAGGGTGCCATGTGTCCCGACATGGCGGTGCAACTCTCTCTGGAAGGTGAAGTAGATCAGATTAATGCATGTTCCGGGCGGGTGTCCAGTGATGCAGCCTGGGATCGGGACGGGAGACAGAGGACGAGAGACAGGGGTCAGAAAATGGGACAGGGAATGCGCCGGACGCGCAGATGGCCCGGTCAACACCGGTCTCCGGTCCTGGGTGTAAAGTAAAAAGTTGTCACGAAAATACCCAACATTTGCTCCGTGTTCTCCGTGTCTCTGTGGTGCAATTCGCACAGGTTCGGAAGGTTCAGAGGCAGACATCCGTTCCGAGATCGAACCAGCCAACGTCTTCTGTTCCGTTTCTGAAATCGGGACAGGCCATGGGACACCGTGGGTCCCCATGCGGTCATGCGCT
>CAZIRO010000210.1:0-4374 GCA_964541595.1 uncultured Acidobacteriota bacterium | reverse complement strand
CGACGCAACCGGGTCAGCCGGAATTCGCCGCATCGGAACCATCCGCACCCGCTGAACCGCAGATCCAGGAAGAGGAAGAAGCCATCTTCCTGGTCGAGACACCCGCGGGACCACCGCCGCCGATCGGTCCGGCTGCAGAGGAAGAACCCCCGTTCATTTTCTGGGAGGAACCCACAGCAGAAGCCGCGGAAGCCGCACCGGAACCGGAAACCACCACGACTGAAGTCGGCGTGAGCGAAGCAGCCGCGGAAGTGATGGCCGCCGAGTTACCCGTAGAACTGGAAGAAGAACTCCCGCCGCCCGAGGAAGAAACCCCCATCCTGCTGCAGGAAACGGTGCCGGAAGAGAAGGCCGCCCCGGCGCCCGACGTTCGATCGATCGCAGCAGCGCTGGTCGCCGATCCGAAGTTCGTTGAAGCCGTCGCCGCCCGTGTGGTCGAACACCTGTCGGGTCAGGTGCTGGAAGACATCGCATGGCAGGTGGTGCCCGAATTGGCCGAACGGGTCATCCGTCAACATATCGACCGTAAGGCAGGCTCCGGGTCGCCCTCGGAATCGGGGAACGCCTGAACCGTGAAGGCGTTCTGACCGCACGGGCCAGTACCGGTTGAAGTTTCGATGTGGACCGTTCGGGAGTCCTGCAAAACGCGCCAGCCGGGAGTGCAGGACTGCCAAAAGGGCGCGCGATAAATAGCCCGGCCCCGGAATTTTCCCAGGTCTCCGGGTCAATGGGAACTGTGCACATGGTGGTGCCGAAGAGTTATTCCCATCGGCAACTGGAACCGCGCTGGATCGAGTTATGGCTGCAATCTTCTGTATTTACCGTTCCCACACCCGACCGGGTGGTTCGCCGGTTCGTGATCGTGATCCCGCCACCGAACGTAACCGGCAGCCTGCATATGGGACATGCACTGGATTATACCCTGCAGGACATTTTCATTCGCTGGCGCCGGATGCAGGGGTTGCAGGCACTGTGGGTCCCCGGTATGGACCACGCGGGCATCGCCACCCAGAACGTGATCGAACGGCAACTGGCGCGTGAAGGCAAAAGCCGGTTTGATCTCGGCCGCGATGCATTCATTCAACGTGTATGGCAGTGGAAAGAGGAGTATGCCGACCGGATTCGCGCGCAGCTGAAACGCCTCGGCGCATCGTGTGACTGGACACGGGAACGGTTTACGATGGATCCCGGGTTCAGCCGCGCCGTGCGATACGCATTCGTGCAGTTGTATCGCGAGGGTTTGATCTATCACGGACAGTACATCATCAACTGGTGTCCCCGATGTACCACCGCGCTCGCCGATCTGGAAGTGGAATATCGTGAAGTCCAGGGAACGCTGTACTGGATCCGCTATCCGCTGACAGACGGAAGCGGGTACATCGTTGTGGCCACGACACGGCCGGAAACGATGCTGGGAGATACCGCCGTCGCAGTGCATCCCGACGACGACCGATACCGTGACCTCGTCGGCAAAACCGTGCGCCTGCCGCTGGTCGGTCGGGAGATCCCGATCATCGCCGATCCGGTCGTTGACCCCGAGTTCGGAACCGGGGCCGTTAAGGTCACACCCGCGCACGATCCGACGGATTTTGAAATCGGGAAACGTCACGGTCTGGATACCGTGGAAGTCATGGATGCATACGGTCGGATGAACGACAATGCCGGACCGTATCGGGGAATGGACCGGTTTGTCGCACGTCAACGCGTTGTGGAAGACCTGCAGGCACAGGATATGCTCGAAAAAACGGCACCCCATCGCCACAGTGTGGGGCACTGTTACCGATGCGATACGATCGTCGAACCACGGGTATCGCTGCAGTGGTTCGTGCGGATGCGGCCGCTGGCCGAACCGGCAATTGCCCACGGTGAACAGGGGTTGCCCCGGTTCATTCCGGAAAACTGGAAAGAGTTCTACCTGCACTGGTTGTACAACATCCGGGACTGGTGCGTGTCCCGTCAGATCTGGTGGGGCCATCCCATCCCCGCCGAATACTGTCAGCGGTGCGACGCCACGATCGTGGACGATCCGCTACCGGACCGTTGCCCCGAATGCGGGTCAACGGACGTGCGTCCCGAAGAGGATGTTCTGGATACGTGGTTCAGCTCGGCACTCTGGCCGTTTGGCCTCTTCGGGTGGCCGGAACGTACACGGGACCTGGAAGTCTTTTATCCGACCGATCTGCTGGTCACCGGTTTTGACATCATCTTTTTCTGGGTCGCCCGCATGGTCATGATGGGACTGCACTTTACCGGTCAGGTTCCTTTTACGGACGTGTACATTCACGGACTGGTGCGAGATGAAAAGGGACAGAAGATGAGCAAAACTCGCGGGAACGTAATCGATCCGATGGACGTGATCGACGATATGGGCGCGGATGCCCTGCGTCTTACGCTTGCGCGGCTCGCTGCTCCGGGAACGGACGTGCCGTTCTCGCGTCAACAGGTTCAGGGATACCGAACATTCATGAACAAACTGTGGAATGCCACACGTTTTGTTCTACTGCAGTTCGACGAGAACGAAACCGCGGATCCCCTGCCCGATCCGGACACCTGCGACCTCTACGACCGCTGGATCCTGACCCGTTTGCAGGACACGATCGCACAGGTACACGCGCATATGCACGCATACGAGGTCAACGAGGCGACCCGGAAAGCGTATAACTTCTTCTGGAACGATTTCTGTGACTGGTACATTGAACGGTGTAAACTCGAACTGCAACGAGACCGGCACGCACCGGAAAGCCGCCGCCGGAAGGCCGTACTCGTTCACGTACTCGATCAGGTATTGCGACTCTTTCATCCGTTTATTCCGTTCATTACGGAGGAACTCTGGCACCAGTTGCCCCTGCATGAACGCCCCACACCGTTGATCACCCGGGCGCCCTATCCCACTGTGGACGAGCATCGGATCTGGCGGGATGCGGAAGAGACCGTACAGCATATCTGGGCCGTGATCTCCAAAATCCGTCAGATCCGATCCGAACTGAACGTCCCACCGAGCGCATTCCTGCATGCACGGATTCGTCCGGCCGAGGGATGGGAAGATCGGTTCCGGGCCGAACTGGAAACCATTCGGTTCCTCGCCCGACTGCGTACGGTCGACATCGGTCCGATACGGAGAGCACGCGGCTGGGTGTATGACACACGTAACGGCCATGAGATCGAACTGGAAGTCGCCGATTTCATCGATCTGGAACGTGAACGCGCGCGGTTGCACCGTGAATTGCATCGACTGCAGCAACAGATCGATCGGTTACAGCACCGCCTGGACAATCCGTCCTTCCGGGAGCATGCCCCGCCTGAGGTGGTCGCCGAAACACAGCAACGGCTGTCCGAACTGGAACTGCACCGCAACCGTATCGTCCGTTACCTTGAAGAACTGCAATGAGTGCGCCCATTGACTGGCTCGCACGCTACGGGATCCCCGAACATCGATTCGTGACCCTCATTCAGCGCGCACTGGAAGAAGACGCCCCCCTCGGGGACATCACTACGCGGGTGTGTATCCCGCCGTACCTGCGGGCGCAGGGAATCTTACGCGCGAAGACGGCCGGAGTGCTCGCCGGCGTGGAACTGTTCATCCGCACGCTGGACATTGCCGGCGGTAACGTACGGGCAACGTTCGTCCTGGAAGACGGGACATTACTCTCTCCGGGACAGACGGTGGTCATACTTGAGGGAAATGCACACGGGCTGTTACTCGGTGAACGGCTGGCACTGAATCTCGTTCAGCGTCTGTCCGGGATCGCCACATGCACCCGACGGATCGTTGACGCCGTACGTCCGATTCCCGTCCGGATCCTGGACACGCGGAAAACGACCCCGCTATGGCGCTGGGCGGAAAAGTACGCCGTACGCGTGGGCGGCGGTCACAACCACCGGATGTCCCTATCGGACGGGGTGTTGATCAAGGACAACCACATTGCCCTGGTCGGCGGAATCCGTGCAATCGCCGAACACTGGCAGCGCGTGCACCCCATGATCCCCCTTGCACAGGCGGAGATTGAGGTGCGTTCCATCGAAGAACTGGAAGAAGCGCTGCACCTGGGATTCCGACGGTTTTTACTGGATAATATGCGGGTGGAAGATGTACGACGTGCCGTGGAACTGGCACGGTCCGTATCGGAAGACACCTGGCTGGAGGTCAGCGGGGGTATCGATGTGCACAACGTGCGGGCGTACGCCGAAACGGGTGTCAATGCGATCAGTATCGGTGCCCTGACACACTCCGCACCGGCCCTGGACATGCATTTCAAACTGTCCCCACACTCCATTCAGGGTCCGTAGAGTCGCAAACCGAACGCACGTACGATGAAAAACGCCATCTGACCGCGGTTGACGAATGCCAGCGGACAGAACGTCGTGGCCGTACAA
>CAZIRO010000209.1:0-4375 GCA_964541595.1 uncultured Acidobacteriota bacterium | reverse complement strand
CTCTCAGTCAACGGAGGATGCCATGGTCGCTTGACTTCCACGAGAGAACCTACCGCTTACAACGAACAATCCCATGGACACGGCTGTGCCCAAAGGGTCCATCATTTGGGAAACAGACCGTTAAGCCCCGAGACCTGAATATCTGAGACCCGTTCCATACGTCTTTCTGAAAACGTGGTGATGTCGATCCCCTTTGCACGTTCCCATACTCCACCGTGAAAGCCCATCCGGAGCGTTCGTGATGAAAATCATCGACCGCAATACCCGCCCGTTGCGATCGGCAGAGAACGCAACGGCAAACGAACCCGTAAACACCGCACCCCGGCGCACATTGTTACGGCGTGGTTCGACCCCTCTGCGGTTTGCGCCACTGCCAGCGCACCGGTTCGCGCGTTTGTATGGGCTATCGCCCGTTTCGCAGCGCCCGATGTCCGACGCGGGTCTCGTCGTCATCCCGCCGGCCATGCATACCGACCCGCCGGAACTGCACCCGTTCTTTGCCGATACGGACATCCTCTGGGTGAATGGGATGCGGACACCGCCTGCGGACCGGTACCAAATCGCGGTGCACATGGCGGACACCCTGGGGCGTCCCGTGCATCTACTGCACAACCCGACGGAGGGCCCACCGGTGGACCTTCTGGAAGCGTATCGAGAACTCTACACCGGTGTCCCGACACCGGTCACGCAGCAACTCACTTCCATACTGATCCACCGCATGCTGACCTGGCGGGCCAACCCCGGCGCACCCGGTATCACGCTGATCGGACACAGCCAGGGATCCATCCAGATCGTACATGCGGTACGAAACGCCATCGACCAGCTGCGACTTCATCTATGGCTCGAAATGGCAGCCAACACTCGCATGCGGGGAATGCCTCTTCCCCCTCCCGCCCGGTTGTATGCGGCCATTGACGCACAGATCCGGGATATGCTGACTCGCAAGTTGCGAATCATCCTGACCGGTTCCCCGGTGGACCCGGAGGCACCGTACCAGCCGATCACGCGCCTTTCGGACGGAACACCGCTGTCTCACTTCCTGGCCGTTCAGGACGTGATGCTGCACCCGTCGATGGCGCATGAAACGGTCACGGGCAACTGGATATTACTCCGGCATCCGGCCGATCCGATCGCGACGACCGTGCGCGAATTCCGGCCGACCGCATCCGATCTCCACCATCACCTGCCCGACTTCCGGTCCATGGACCTGTGGGCACACGATTTCCGTACGGTCTACCTGCCGGCGTTGTCCCGTATGCTTGTCCGTTCCCGATAGATACCGACCGGAAGACTACGCCTCCGCCGGTTGTGCACTCGGCGCGGGCGCCGGGGCGGTCGGTTGCCACTGCGGACGATAATCGTCCGGTCCGGGACCGTAATCATACGGACCATTGTGGACTTCCGGAACCTTGTCCGGCCAGTTCCCGTGCGGCGGACGATTGGGTACGGACCATTCTAATGTGGTCGCCCGCCACGGGTTCGGATCCTCGACGGGGGCACCCCGACGCAGACTCCAGAAGAAGTTGAACAGAAATACAAGTTGACCGGCAAACAGTAGAAACGATACCACGGAGAGAAACCGATTCGGCCCGAGCAGGTGTTTCAGGAAGTCGTATTCCATATACGTGTAAAAATGGCGCGGCATGCCACTGAACCCGATAAAATGCATTGGTAGAAACAGCAGGTACACACCGATGAACGAGAACCAGAAATGGATCTTCCCCAGCGTTTCGTTCATCATGCGACCGAACATCTTCGGAAACCAGTAGTATGTCCCCGCGAACACTCCGAACATCGTCGCCCACGCGATCATGAAATGAAAGTGCCCGACAACGAAATACGTATCGTGTAGGTACATGTCCTCCAGCGAATTCCCCAGGAACAGTCCCCCGAGTCCGCCGGTACCGATAAAACTGATCACCCCGAGTACGAACAGTAGCGGTGTACGGTTGACGAAACGGGCTTTCCACAGGCTGGCGAGCATATTGAACCCGATGATGGCAAACGGAATCGTGATGGCGAGCGTGGCCACCGCAAAGTATTCACCGAGAAACGGGCTCATACCGCTGACAAACATGTGGTGACCCCACACGATCATGCTCAAAAACGCGACCACACAGAGCATGATCACGTTCACGCGATAGCCGAAGATGGGTTTCCGGATAAACGGTGCCATGACGTCGAATGCCACACCCAGGGCAGGCAGGATGAGGACGTACACCTCCGGATGGCCCAGGAACCAGAACAGGTGCTGCCAGAGCAACGGCGAGCCGCCTCCGCTGGGGACGATCTTGTCGGCGAACACCAGACCGTGTGGCAGGAAGAAATGGCTGCCGAGTTCCCGGTCGGCGAGCAACATCAACGCGGCCGCCGTCAGCGGCGGGAATGCGATCAACCCGATAATCGCACTGATAAACCACGTCCACGTCGCCAGCGGCAGGCGCAGCATGCGCATGCCCTTTGTCCGCAGGTTCAGGATGGTCGTGACGTAGTTCAACCCGCCCATGGTGAACGAAATGATAAAGAACGCCATCCCGAGCAGCCATAACGTCTGACCCATCTGGGAACCGGGAATGGCCTCTTGAATGGCGCTGAGCGGAGGATAGGCAAACCACGCGGACGCGGCAGCGCCCCCTTCCACAAAAAACGAGGCAATGAGTATCAAAAATCCGATCAGACCCACCCAGAACGACAGCATGTTCAGGAAGGGGAACGCCATGTCCCGGGCGCCAATCTGCAGGGGGATAATGTAGTTCCCAAACCCGCTCAGCAGCGCGAACGAGATCACGAAAAACACCATGATCGTACCGTGCATGGTCACCAGCGCCAGATAGAACTCCGGTTTCATTACACCGCCCTGCATGCCCTCCGGAATGAGTTTCCCCAGGAAGGGCCACGCCTTTCCCGGCCATCCGAGTTGCAATCGGATCAGCAGGGCGAGCAATCCTCCGATAACGGCGGCCACCATCGCCGTAAAGTAGTACTGAAGGCCAATGACCTTGTGATCAGTACTGAAGATCCGACGCCAGATACTGTGTGTGGCCGTCTGTCCTGCCATGGATGTTCCTCCTGTCAACGGGGTTTCAAACAACACCGTACGGGGGCTCCAGCGACCCGTGCCGGGCATCGAACCGCACGATGCTCATTCCATCAACGTGGGCTGTTCGGCTATCCAGTCCTGAAACTCGGACGCGGACATCACATAGATGAATCCGCGCATGCGGTAATGCCCCAGCCCACAGATGTGGTTACACACGATTTCAAACTGACCGGTCTGCTGCGGCACGAACCAGATGCGAATACGCATGCCGGGAACCGCGTCCTGTTTCACCCGGAACTGCGGCAGGAAGAAACTGTGGATCACGTCCATCGACCGCAGGATCACCATCACGGGACGGTTCACGGGAACAGCCATTTCGTTGAGCGTAAAGATATCATCCCTTGCATGCGGATCGTCGGTACAGATGCCAATCGGATTGTCCGGCGTGATCTGACACGGTCCAGGGTCGTCTGCAGTGATGGTACCCCGCATGATCCTGTCCGCATAGGTTTCTCCGAACTGACCATCGGCGCCCGGATAGCGGATCACCCAGAAAAACTGCCGGCCGGTCACTTCGATCTGCAGGGCATCCTGCGGAGGTGGACCGTAGTATTTGCCCCATACTGGTAGTCCCAGCACGAGCACACCACCTTCGGCCGCAACGGCGAACAGCAAACCGGGCAACCACGCCCAGCGACGCGCGGTACGTTCCGGTACCGGATGAACCGTACGCGGCGGCCGCAGCGTAAACCACAGCACGAGCAAAGCCAGCGCCACATGTCCCGCCAGCAGGAACAATCCGGTGGCCCCGATGGTAAAATTCAGCATTCGTTGCACACCTGCACCGTGGTCCGAATAGACGGGTGGGAAAGACAGTATGTGTTTCCAGTACGCCGCATGGACGGGTATCAGCAATGCGACGATGGCGAATGCGATCAATCCCCAGGCGCGTCGTTGCATGTTTCCCTCCATGGGATGGTTCCGATTCTGACCTCCAGGGGGCGCGATCCGAACCACTGTCGATCGACGGATAGTACGGTGACCGGGAGGGGAAGTCCTGCACGTACTGCCCATATGAGTTCAGAATCGGGAGAAGAGCAAATTTTGTTCCAAACCGTGCGGAACGGGCTGGTACACGGAACCCCGCATGCAGCCAGCCACTGCCGCACCACGCGCGATTTCCGCGCGTGTCAATGTCTCAAAAATGGGAATTTTCGTGTATGCTGTTGTCCGAATCGTGATACCTGTATGGACTGAAATCGGGACAGGCCATGGGACACCGTGGGTCCCCATGCGGTCATGCGCTATCCCCGGCCCATGCGATGCCCCGTCCCC
>CAZIRO010000208.1:0-4413 GCA_964541595.1 uncultured Acidobacteriota bacterium | reverse complement strand
TAGCGCATGACCGCATGGGGACCCACGGTGTCCCATGGCCTGTCCCGATTGCAGGATCGATTTGCACCTTGAGATGGAAGGTCGATAATATGGAACCAGCACCGACCGTCCGGGGCAGAGATCGCGAAGTGGTGCGTTGCGCATGTCTGGCGAAACCGTACAGACCACCATAACGGATTGGCAAGAATGGGTATTCCACGGGGATGACGTCGGCCCGTTTCTCCAGAACATGTGTTCTCAGGACATTCTGCATCAGCCGGAACTGTCCGGTCGATACGGGTTCTTTCTCCGTCCGCAGGGCAGGGTCATTGCCGACGCATGGATCATCCGGCACGATGCCCGCACATGGCCGCTCTGGGTCCATCCCGTGTATCGCTCGCTGCTGGAACGGCATTTGACGCTGTATCGCCTTCGCATGGACGTATCCTGGGACATTCGGCACCGGTCGGGCATCTGGATCGGTCCGTTACTGACGCGTGACACCGCGCACCTCCCGGAAACCCACATCTGGATTCCATTGCCGTGGGACACCGACCGGTGGTGTGCGCTCGGGTTTCCCAAACTGCATGTCGTAGACAGTGTGTCCGTTCCGGACACCCCCACACTCACACCGGACGACTGGCACCGACAACGGCGAACTGTCGGCTGGGTCTGGCCCGCTGCGGACATCGGCCTTCAGGACTGGATGCCGCTGGAGGCTGCGTTATATCACGGGATTTCATATACCAAGGGGTGTTACGTCGGTCAGGAAGTCGTCGCCAAAGCCACGTATATCGGTCATCCCCCGCGTCGACTGATGCAGGTGCGGTGCCATTCGTGGAATCCGGAACGGTTTGCCACCCCACCGAGCCTTGCGGCGGATCCCCATGCGCGGCCGACGTTCGGGTGGGGACCGGGAGTCGACCCGCAGACGGCCATCGGTTGGGTCTGGGTTCCCCATACCCGGCGTCCGGTCGGGACGACGGTCACCCTCACATGGCCGGATGGTACGACCCTTTCCGGAAACCTCCATGTTCCGGAATGGTGCGAACGGATCCGTGCGTTGTACCCACCGCCCACACCCCCTGCGCAGGGTCGACAGCGATGAAATGTATGGTCGTGGACGACAATCCGCTCGTCGGTCGTTACATTAAACAGCAAATGCTGAAACGCTACGGCGCCTTGGTGGAAGTCCTCGTGTTCGACAACCCATTTGAAGCCATCTGCCAGTTGCAACCGGATGTGGACGTGCTGATCGTGGACTACGAAATGCCGGGACTCAGCGGACCGGCATTCATTGACTTCGCCGTGCAGCGGGGGATCGATCGTCACCGGATCATCGTGCTCTCGTCGCACGATCCGGACGAAATCCGGCAGACGATCCCCCTCGGTCGCTGCCTGGCAATCATTCACAAACAGGATCGAACGCAACAGGAGATCCTGCGACTCATCATGGATTCTCTCATCAAGCGTGCACGGAGCAAAAAACCGTTTCCGAATGGCCCCGCATCGGACACCTGATCGCGCCCATTCACGCTGACGCATCTGCTGCCGTCATCCGTTTTTGGGAACGGTTCCGGTGGCATCCAGTTCGACCGGAATTGTATCCAGCCCTGCCTGATGCGCTGCTTCGAAAAAGCGATAGGCGCTGAACGCCATGCATCGCGCGCGGTGGGCGTCCGGATGGTGTCCGTCTGGATCGAGCGCCATCGCGCGGTCCAGATCGGCAGCGGCAGCCCGGACGTGACCCAGTGCGAGATGGCATTCCGCCCGGTTCACGTAAGCGGCGATATCCCGCGGACGCAAATGGATGGCCAGACTGAGGATCGGCAACGCCTCTTCATATCGTTCCATCCGCGTCAGCACACCGCCCAGGGCCGACCAGTAGGCGCCATTTTCCGGACGCAATGACGTCAATCCCCGTAACAACCGTACGGCCGAAACCAGCCGCCCTTCCCGATAGAGCACCGCAACGAGTTGCGCGATGGTGCGTTCCTCTTCGGGACCGATCGGTCCGTGTGGACGCTGTGCGCGGTCCGGCATATGCGCAGATGGCGATGTCATCGGCATGATCCGCCTCCTGTGGACCGTGTTCGATGGTGCGGCCGATAGGATACAACCATCGCCGCATCGGATTACCGGAGCATCAGATTGCGGGTCGACGACCCGAACGGACGGTAGTGCATGACCTTACAGGTTTCTTCCAGCATGCCCGCGATGTCCCGCATGCGGGCACGCACATCGGCGAGCCGCGAGATCCATGCGTTCACGCGGACTCCCGCAGATGCGATCTGTGTCACCCATTGCGATCCATCAATGGGCAACACCGCATCGGCGACTTGTAGCACACCTGTCAGACGGTTCAACCATTCTGACACGGTCACCATCAGGTTCTGCATGCGGGCCACCACCGCGTCTCCCTGTTCCCGGAGCCATTCGGCAACGGAACAGAGTGCGCGATCTTCGCCCGCCACGATGTCTCCCAGCGGAGGGACCTCGGATGCCAAACCGTTCAGAACGGTGCCGTCCAGACCGTGCGCTGCAACAAGCGCCCCGAACGTATCGCGACCCTCGCGCAGAAACGTCTGCACGTCGCGGGCACTGTCGAGCACCGTCAGGGCCCTGCCGATGATTCCCGGCAGGTGCAATCCCGGGATCGCGGCTGCCACCGTCGATGCAATCTCGAGCAGTCGGGTACCGAGGACGCGTTGCGGAATACTGCCGACCGCACGCACCAGGCTTCCGGCCACACGACCGATTCCGTTCAACACATCACTCAGGAACGACATGGGTCACCCCCGATGCGTCGATTGAAACTGTGTGACGGTGTTCTTCACGAGCTGGACGATAGCCCGCGCACGGTTGGCGTACGGGTCCTGTCCGTCCGGATCCAGTTCCACAGCCTTCCGGAGATGCTGTAATGCACGTTCCGCCTCTCCCTCCATGAGGTACAGTTCACCCAGATAGGTGTGCGCCACGATATCTTCCGGATGATCGGCCACCACCGCACGAAACATTTCGATGGCCTCGGCGTATCGCTGTGCACGCATGTAGATACACCCGAGCGCCACCCGCGCGTATACGTGTTCCGGGGCCAGCGTGTGGACACCCTCCAGCAGTGTCAGCGCTTCCTGTCGTCGGCCCTGCTGTGCAAGGCGTGTGGCCAGTGCCAGAATCTGCCGGAGCGATGTATCGTCCAGAGAAACCCATCTGTGCAGGGCGAGCGTCGTCGCCCGCTGCGTTTCCGGAACGTTCGTCTTCGAAACGGACATCGTCGGTCCTCCGGAATAAGGATTCAGCCGAGATCGGGACAGGCAATGGGACAGGGGATGCACCGGATGCGCGGATGGACCGGTCGACACCGGTGTCGGGTCGCAGGTCCCGGGTGTCGGGTGTCCGCGCATCCTGGACGACAGGATATCGCGGGGTCCATCGGGACACCCAGTGTCCCATTTCCTGTCCCGACCTCAGGATTCAGGGGTTGACAGGGCACGCAAACTGCGTTTACCGCATGTTGCGAATGACGCCCATTGTGGCGTCATGACGGGCTTTCCAGATTTCGCTGATCAGCGCGATCATCTGGGTCACCCGCTGCATCTCGTTCTGAAGTCGCATGAGCCGGACCTGCCCCTCCGGCGTACTCGGATCGATCGTATTCAGTTGCGTCTCCAGGCGGTGCATACGATCCCCCAATCGGGTCAGTAACGCCTCGCCGAAACCGTCGGATGGAGCGGAACGACCCCCATCGCCGGCAGACGCCGGTGCCGCAGGTGTCCCGGGAGGTGGCGCTGCCGGTGTTTCGGCATCCAACCCGGGTCGCGTCACCGGTCCGGTACCCGGCACGGGTGCCGTGCCGCCGGCAATGCCTCCAGCCTGCGGGATACTGTCCGGTGTATCGACACCGAAGACGCGGGCCAGGAGTTCCCCGATCCGGGTCACGGCAGCGAGCAGTGCATCCATCTTTTCCATCAGCACCACGGTGATCCCCGAAATCGCCCAACCCTCTCCGGGGTCCGGGAAATACCGGTTCCAGGGAGGAATGGTCCCACCAGGCGCGGTACCCTCGCGTATTCCCGAAGAGAACGGCGCCCACAGACGATCCGGGCCGGTATTCCGCAAGAACGCGGACCAGGCGTCCGTCCCGGAGACCGTGGTCGCACGAACCAGATGCTGCTGCACCCGCGTTTGCAGGTGTTCTGCGGACGGTCCCAGCAATGCTGTCCATGGTAGATGATTGACCACGCGTGTCATCGTTGACCTCCATTGTGATGCAACATGCATCGATCGGTGCGCACAGCAACAATCACGGTCCGGAAAACTTCATTTTCAGATGCACGTATGGGAACGCACGGCTGAGATCGGGACAGGCCATGGGACAGGGGGATGCACCGAATGCGCGGATGGACCGGTTGTTAGGTCTCAGGTCTCGGGTCT
>CAZIRO010000207.1:0-4449 GCA_964541595.1 uncultured Acidobacteriota bacterium | reverse complement strand
CCCAGATGGGGATCCATTTGACTCTGCCGCAGCGGATATGGTATTCCGTGTACGTCGAATCCATGTCAACGGAGCCTTCTCATGCGGTGTTCATCATGGTGGATACTCGCGTGGTTTGTGCTCCTCCTGGCGGCGATTCCGCGGGGTACCCGACCGTCTGTGCAGCAGCAGTTACATGCGCTGTTCCAGGAGGCCTGGGAATACCGTCTGCAGACGGATCCGCTGTTTGCCACGACGGTCGGCGACCACCGATATGACGATCGCCTGCCGGACGTGTCCCCGCAGGCGTTTATACAACGCCGTGCACGCTTGACGGAATTTTTACGCCGACTGAAGGCGATTCCCCGGGATGCACTCGATCGGGAAGATCAGATCAGTTACGACATCTTCCGGCGGCTGCTGCAGGATGAGATCCGGGAGATCGACTTTCGCACGTATCTCATGCCGGTCACGGATCGTTCCGGGTTTCATATCGATTTCGCCCGCATTGCCGATTATATGCCGTTGCACACGCCGGCAGACTACCGCCGGTACATTGCACGTCTGGAGAAGTTTCGGGAATTCACGCGCCAGCACATTGAACTCATGCGGATAGGCATACGTGAAGGCTATACCGTTCCACGCGTGGTTCTTCAGGGGATCGAGGCCACCCTGCAATCGTTCATCGTGGACAATCCAGAAGATAGTGTATATTTTCGACCGTTTCGTGAGTTTCCCGCGCACTTTTCCGCGCAGGAACAGGAGACCCTTCGTCGGCTGGGTCGCCGGGTCATTCAGCATGTGATCGTCCCCGCGTATCGCGATCTGCTGAATTTCATGCGTGAGGAATATATCCCGCGGGCCCGGCAAACGGTCGGTGCCGCCGCTTTACCCAACGGACGGGCATTCTATGCCTTCCGTGTGCGTCACTTCACGACACTTGACGTGACGCCCGAGGAGGTCCACCGTATTGGCCAGCAGGAAGTCCGGCGGATCCGGGCGGAAATGGAAGCGGTCATGCGTCAGGTTGGGTTTCACGGTACCTTTCATGAATTCCTCGAGTTTTTACGCACCGATGCCCGATTTTATGTGGACACGCCGGAGCAACTCCTGAAGGAAGCGAGTTATATCGCCAAACGCATGGACGGTATGCTCCCCCGGCTGTTCCGAACGTTACCGCGCATGCCCTATGGTATTGAAAAAGTGCCAGACTACATTGCCCCACGCACGACGACAGCGTATTACGAACCTCCCGCCGGAGACGGTACCAAGGCCGGGATCTATTACGTGAACACGTACAATCTGCGTGCGCGTCCGCTCTATGAACTGGAAGCACTGACCCTGCATGAAGCCGTCCCCGGACACCACCTGCAAATTGCACTACAGATGGAACTTCGCCATCTACCCCCGTTCCGTCGATTTCTCGGATTCGGGGCTTTCATCGAGGGATGGGCACTGTATGCCGAACGGCTCGGTCTGGAAGTCGGGTTTTACACGGATCCGTATCGGAACTTCGGTCGATTGACCTATGAAATGTGGCGTGCCTGCCGGCTGGTTGTGGATACAGGAATCCACGCGTTCGGGTGGTCACGCGAGCGCGCGATGCAATTCATGGCCGACCACACCGCGCTGACGCGGCACAACATCGAAACGGAAGTCGACCGGTACATTTCCTGGCCCGGTCAGGCGCTGGGATATAAAATGGGAGAACTCAAGATCCGTGAACTGCGGCAACTTGCGGAGCGGACACTGGGGGACGATTTTGACATTCGCGAATTTCATGACGTGGTCCTCTCGCACGGCGCCGTACCTCTGGACGTTCTTGAGGAGAACGTACGCATCTGGCTTTCCAAACGGCGGTCCACCCGATCCGATCATCCAGAACCTTAAAAGTTCTGTCCGATCGTGACGAACCATCGAAACCCTTTCTCTTCCGGCCGGCGGTCGAGCAACCACGCAAAGTCCACGCCCACGGCGCCGATTGGAGAAAGGTAGCGAATCCCGATCCCCCCGGCCTCCCGCAGGGCGGCCAGGCGCAGATCAAAGGCTCGTGGGAACACATTCCCGATATCCAGAAACAGTACAATGCCCCAGGTTTTGTGGATCTGAAACCGGTGTTCGATACTTGTGATCCACATTGCATTGCCCCCGAGCGGGGCTTTTGAAATCGGCGCGATCGGTCCCAGCATATCCACACTGAACCCGCGGTGGCTGGTGCTACCGCCCGCGAAAAAGCGTTGACTCAGCGGTAGCAGCGGAAAATCACCCAGACGGCGGCCCCAACCGATCTGTTGACGGACTGCGAACACCCAGAACGGCGTGAGGGCAACGTACTGGTTCCACTGGCCGGACAGTTTCACGAAATCGACGTCCGACCCCCAGGCGCGCAGACTGAGTTCCACCGATGCAGTCCAGAAATGTCCCCGGGTGGCGTTCAATACGGAATCCCGCGTATCGACGACCCAGCTCCCCACGACGCGTGCGAGCCGCAGGTTTTCGAACTCGCGCGCGATCAGTGTCGGATCTACACTGAAATCCAGCGGCAGATTCCGCAGCCGGGTATCACTGAACTCGAACTGCAATGAGAACCATTGCCGGCGTCGATAGTGGTAAATACCCTGCAGTGCGATCCGCCGGCGGGACATGTCAAACGCCGGACGGTCCTGGAACTCGGCCTCGGCGGCGATCTGCCATTCAATGGGTAGATGGAGAAGGTACCGGCTGCTCCAGGATACGAGTGCGCGCCAGGTCACGAAACTGAAGCGAAGCAATCCGTATAGACGATAGGCCCGACCGAACACATTGGCATGCGTAACCGCCAGGCTCCCACGGAGCCGATCCCGTTCCTGGTAGCCGATCCCGTATATTACCCGCATTGGGGGGGCTTCCCGGACACGTACGACCACGGTTTCGCTATCGTCCATCTGCTGGGGCAGCGGTAACTGCATCTCGACGGTACGGAACACACCGAGATCGTACAGTCGATTCTGCATCACCTCGATACTCCGCGGTTGCAGGGGCATGCCCGGCCGCAGAGGAATGATCGGATAGAGGATCCCCGCATGGGTCCACCGCAGGCCCTGAAAGACAACGCGCTGGACAATGGTGGGACGTCCTTCCGTGATCCGGAAAAACAACCGGACCCATCCCGGACGCGTCGCGATGGGCTCGGCAAACGGTTCCACCTGAACGCGGAAATACCCATGTTCCCAGTACCGCTGGCGGATCGATTCCACCGCTGCTGTCAATCGCGATGGGGTCAGGATATCGCCGGGGGTGATTGGAATTCGTGCAGCGAGTTCGTTATCCGTCCAGACGGTGTTGCCCAAAAAACGCACCGTATCAACCCGGTGCGGCGGATTCCCCCAGCAGGTCACACGCAGATCGACCTCCAGCGGGGACGTATGCCGGACCCCGTAGGTACACCGCACACGGGTATACCCCAGCCCGCGCATCCGGGTTTCCACATATTGCAGTGTGCGCCGAAATGTTTCTTCATCCCACGTTCGCCCGGTCGACCAGCGGCGGAATACGGCATGGAGTGGTTCCGGAATCCCCTCCCACCGGACCGCCCGGATCCGTAGCGGTTCGCCCGTATGGATACGAAATTGGACCACCCAGAAAGACGACACGCGGGGCGGTTGGCGTACATATGAGACCTCCGCCTGGGGATACCCGTGCGCGTGCAGATACCGTCGGATACGATCGGCCAGGTGGTCCAGAACGGCCGCTGTCATGCGGTCGACGCCCTCCAGCCATTGCCGCCAGGTCCATGTGCGCGGGAGTTCGTCCGGCCATCCGGCGATGCGAAACCGGAAACGGGGACCGCACCGTGCGTGCAAGATCAACGTCCCCGCATTCCATTCAGGGCGAATGCGTGCAAGCCAGTATCCCTTTTGCCGGAGCTGTGCAACGACCGTCGTCAGGGCGGATCGCGCGTCCGCATTCCACCGCTGGACGCGTTGCAACCGGTGTGTGACCGCACGCACCATCTGGATGCAGGGATGCTGCGGCACCCACCGGAGGGCGCGAATGCGCCGTGGAACTCCCTCGTCGATGCGGATGCGCACCGTGCCCATCCGGCGGTGTGGGTCGTCCATATGGAAATGCACGTCAACACGCGTTCCGACAAACCCCGCCCGGTGGTACATGCGCAGGATCTCCTGTCGCCACTGTTGTGCGCGGGATTCCGTATACGGTTCGCCGCTCCGGAGGTCCGTGAGACGGTTCCGGAGCGTCCGTGCGGAAAACGTGCGTGTACGGGTAAACTCGATGTGAACTGCGCGGATTCGGGGGTAGACTGTGCAGTAAAAGTGTACAGTTACAGCATCCGCCGGCCGGGCATCACCGATCACCTCGACACGGCCCACCGGTGGTTGCACTTCGGCCCATACCTGCTGGCAGTATCCGGTGAGTCGAATATTGCGTACAGAGTCGGCGATCGCCGCGTCAGCCAGTGTCTGACCGGGG
>CAZIRO010000206.1:0-4515 GCA_964541595.1 uncultured Acidobacteriota bacterium | reverse complement strand
AGTGATGCAAAGGTGCCGGGGTTTTTGAGGAACGGCAGCGGTGTGCCCCTGGATGCGCTTCCTGAGGGGGCAAGCGGTTGATCTCGCCCGGTCACGGTAGGGTCGTGGACCCTGCGGTGGCCACTGGCGGGCACGTCGGTGCGCTTCAATGGCCACCGCAGGGTCCATGATGCCATCCTGACCGGGCGACCGCGCGCGGTCGCCTACAGAAAATGTATCCAGGGTACATCGCTGCCGTGCCCGGACCACACTTTGAGAAATGAGCCTTTCAGTCAGGGGGTACAGGATGAAAAAGATTCTCATTCAACTCGATACGGATCGCCATCCGAGCACGTTCGATCGTATCGTTGCCCTGGATGCCGGCGCCGATGAAGTGCTCAGTTACGGGGGCGTGACCGTCGCGGACGTGCGGCCGCTCGTATTGAGTGCGCTGTTTACGCGCGGTGTTCCGGACCTGCGGACCATCGCGGTGTGGATCGGCGGGTCGGATGTATCGCTCGGGGAACAGATCCTGGCAGAAACACAACGAACATTTTTTGGACCGTTTAAAGTTTCCGTGATGCTCGATTCGAACGGATGCAATACCACTGCGGCCACGGCGATCGCCAAACTCGTGAAAACGGGTGGTCTGCAGGGGAAAAAGGCTGTGGTGATCGGTATCGGCCCCGTGGGCGTGCGCTCCGCCCGTCTGCTGCAGCAGGAAGGGTGTACAGTGGTCACCACTACCATCCCGCCGGACCTGCTCGGCGAGCGGTATAACCCGGAGATCGTTCGTGCGGCAAAGGAAGCGGCCGAGCAAAATTACGGCCTGCGGGTCGAGGATCCACCCGATGTACAGGCGCTGGAACGTCTGCTCGACGGTGCGCATATTGCGGTCACTGCCGGACCCGCGGGGGTCCGTATTCTGCGTGAAGACTTCTGGGGCCCGCATCCTACACTGGAGTTGCTGCTCGATTACAACCTGACGGAACCGCTGGGTATTGAGGGTATCCAGCCGGGTGACGATCTCACGGAGCGACACGGCAAACGGTTGCTCGGACCACTGGCCGTGGGGAATTCCAAAATGAAGGTCCACAAAACGTGTGTCGCGCGCCTGTTTGAACGCAACGATCAGGTGTTCGATGTGACGGAGGTGTATGCGATCGCCCGTGAGATCGTGTAACCATGCGTGTGCTCGGTGTTGATCCCGGGACCCTGTCGTTTGACCTGTGCGGTCTCGCCGACGGTGAGGTGTTTCTTGCCCGGACCGTACGGACGGCAACAGTTCAGCGTACGCCGGATGTCCTGATTCGCTGGATTTTCGATACGGGCCCCTATGACCTCATTGTCGCACCCTCCGGATACGGTGCACCCCTACTGCGCGCGCATCGCGTCGGAGAACGCGAGATCGCACAAATGGTCCTGGTCCGTGCGGACGAAGCGGGGCACGCCGTGGGCATCGGCGGGATGCGCACGCTGATTCGCAGGTTTCGGGAGCTCCCCATGCCGGTCGTATTCGTACCCGGCGTCATCCATCTCGCGACCGTGCCCGTACACCGCAAGGTGAACCGTGTGGATATGGGAACGGCGGATAAGGTATGCAGCGCTGCGCTGGCGATTGCCGATCAGGCGCGTGAATTGAATATCCCGTACGATCAGACATCCTGCATCCTGGTGGAAATCGGGGGTGCGTTTTCCGCCGTACTGGCCATCGAGCGGGGTCAGATCGTCGACGGTATGGGCGGCACGTCCGGACCGCTGGGCGCACGCGGCTGCGGCGCGATGGACGGGGAAGTTGCCTACCTCCTGGGACCTTCGCTGTCCAAAGATACGCTCTTCAGCGGTGGGGTACTCGATATCGCCGGAATACAACAACTGCCGGATGATCCCGTGCGCCGGCATACCGATCGCCGGTGGCAGACCGCCTGGCGCGCCTGGACGGAAAGTATCGAAAAGGCCGTGCGTGCGATGTTGACCGTGGTTCCGCAGCCGAGAGAGGTCCTCGTCACCGGACGGCCGTCTGTGCTCGCGTTGTTGTTCCCCACGCTTCAGGACCGGTTGCAGGATATTGCGCCGGTACGCATCGTACGGGGACTCCATCAACGCCATCACCCCGTTCCCATCCAGGCCGCTGCCCAGGGGGCCGCGATCATCGCGGATGGACTCGCCGGGGGACGGTACGCCGATCTGGTTGCCACCATGGCACTGCACCGCGCGCAGGGGAGCGTACTGGACTACCTGTTTCTGCGTGGATCAACGGAGATCCGTCTGGGATAGTATCCGTCATGGTCCGTACGATGAATCCCACGTCGCCGGGGTCCGCACGGTTCCGGGTGCTGATCGTCGCATATAGCGCCCGTATGCTTGCCGAACTCGCGCTCGCGGACGGGTACCGGGTGGTAACCGTCGATTATTTCGGCGATCGCGACCTCCGGCAGTGGTGTGCAGGACAGTCCGTACGGCATGATCTCCGCGTCCGGACATTTCGTGCGGACGATCTGGGGACACTTGCGGAAACGGTTGCCGCAGATGCAGTGGTCTATGGGGGCGCGCTGGAAAACGCACCCGCGGTGATCGCCCGGCTGTGTCGGGATCGCATGCTGTGGGGAAACTCGCCGGAGACACTCCATGCGATACGGGATCCGTTTCGGCTCGCCGAAATCGTGCGGAAAACGGATTGTGCGTTTCCGGAGACCATCCCACCACATGCACCGTTACCGCATCCGCATACGTCCACCTGGCTGGTCAAACCGATACACAGCGGCGGTGGCCGCGGTGTGTACATCTGGGACGGTGCGTCGCTACCGGAACAGTCGTATATCCAGCGGTATGTGCCCGGAATGGTGGGATCGGTCGTGTTTGTGGCGAACGGCCGGGACGCACGGATACTGGCGGTGACGGAACAACTCGTGGGGATAACAAATTGGGGCGCTGCTGCGTTTGCCTATTGCGGCAACCTCGTGCCTCCGCGAGGTTCCGTACAGGTGTGGACACGTGTCATCGATACCGTTCGGCCGCTCGTGCATCGGCTGACGCGGGTGTTCGGACTGCGCGGGATCAACGGTGTTGACTTCGTCTGGGATGCGGCACGGGTCTGGGTCCTGGAAGTCAATCCGCGGCCACCTGCATCCCTGGAGGTCATCGCCCGGCTCACGGGATGGCCCGTGTTTCACTGGCACGTGCAGGCATGCCGCGGAATGCTGCCACAGGTGGATCCCGCAGTTCCGGCAGAACGTGCGGCAGGCAAAGCAGTGGTGTATGCACAATACGACATCCGGATCGGGGATACGTCCGATTGGATGCGTGCGGACATGCGGGATATCCCTTATCCCCGGGAAGTTATCCCGAAAGGTCACCCGGTGTGCACGGTGCTCGCCGATGCGCCGACTCCAGATGCGTGTCTGCGCGTTCTGCACGCCCGCGTGCGCGCCGTGCAGGATCAACTCCATCAATGGGCATGCACCACGTGAGAACCGGCGTTATCGGCATCGAAAGGGTATCCCGATGCGGCGACGGCATGGTCCCCCTTCCGGAGTTGGTATTTCCGGCCACCCGGTGGGCTGCTGGTCATCCGCTCATCCGGTCTGTCCCCTGTCCCATTGCCCGTCCCGATCCCGGAGAGTCCGGGTTGCGCATGTGCGGTCATCTGCATAGATTTGTATCATGAGTGTGCGTACGGAACTTCCATCGATGGAGCGGTCGATGGCGGTCAAACGGTTGATTCTGATTCCGGGTCGTACGACCAAACAGGGCCAACTCATCAATCGCGGTAAGGATACGGAACAGTATCAGGAACTCGTGCAGACCCTTCAGATGAATCCCGAAGATATGGCCGAACTCGGTGTGCAGGACGGGAGTACCGTACGCGTGCGCACCGAATTTGGCGAAGCGGTGTTTCGGTGTCGGTCCGCAAAAGATATGCCCCGCGGATTGATGTTCGTCCCGTACAGTCCCCTGACCAGTCGCCTGATGGGTGGTCACACGCACGGGACGGGCATGCCGACATCGAAAGGCTGGGAAGTCGAAGTGGAACCCGTTCACGAGACATAACTGCGGCCGACCGCGGACCGCGCGGATTGCACGCTGGTTCTCTCCCCATCCGTACTGTTCCCATCGGAGCGAGGTGTCCGGTTTCGGGCACAACGGTATCAGAGGTGGTGGGACAGCCGCGGTGGCGTGCGCTGACCTGCGCCACCCGATACCTTTCCTGAAATCGGGACAGGCAATGGGACATCGTGGGTCCCTATTCGGCCATGCGATGTCTCCGGCCCATGGGATGCCCCGTCTCCTGTCCTCCGTTCCGGATACCTGACACCTGGGACCGGTGGCCACCGACACACCGGTGGATCCGGTGGTGTGCATGTCCCATTGCCCGTCCCGATCTCAGTTTCAATGGTTTGACATTGCCGGGGCATTCATGCAGGATAGTACACCGATTTTGAAGTCACCCATTGCCCGCACGGTGGTTGTCAAAGCGGGGGCCGCCCTTCTCCGTGAGAACCTGAAAGTCATCGTTGCGTATGGAGCGAAGGGAAT
>CAZIRO010000205.1:0-4539 GCA_964541595.1 uncultured Acidobacteriota bacterium | reverse complement strand
CGGCACCGCCTCAGAGTCACCCGATCGTACTGCGCGGAGGTACGATTTACACGATGACCGGTACGGTCATCGAAAACGGTGCGATTCGTTTCGAGAATGGACGGATTACCGCAGTGGGACCCGCAACGGAAGTTCATACGCAGAGCGCAGAAGTCATCGACGTATCCGGCCGTTGGATTTTTCCCGCGCTGATCGACGCGAATACGATCCTCGGACTCGTGGAGATCGATGCCGTACGCGCCACGCGCGATTTTCAGGAAACCGGCGAGATCAACCCGAACGTACGGGCGGAGGTGGCCATCAATCCGGACAGTGAACACATCGCCACAACACGGGCGAACGGCGTACTGCTTGTACTGACCGCGCCGCGTGGGGGAATCATCGCGGGCCGTTCGGCCGTGATTCAACTGGACGGGTGGACCTGGGAACAGATGACCCTCCGGGCACCGATCGGGTTGCACATCAACTGGCCCCGGCTTACGCCGATCCGCGCATACTGGATGCCGCTCAGTCCGGAAGCGCAGATCAAACGTGCGAAAGAACAGATGCAGAAACTCGAACGCGCGTTTGAAGAAGCCCGTGCGTACTGGATTGCCAAAAAAGCCGAAGGCCAGCGTGGGGTACCGGTCCATGACGTCGACCTGCGCTGGGAGGCAATGATCCCCGTATTCGAGGGGCGACTGCCCGTATTCATTCACGCGGATACGGTTGATCAGATCGAGTCCGCAGTCGCATTCGCCGACCGGTACGGTTTTCGTATGGTCCTTGTCGGCGGTGCGGACGCATGGCGTGTGACGGACCTGCTGAAAGAACACGACATTCCGGTGATCCTCGGACCGATTCAGCGGCTGCCGCAGCGGGATTGGGAAGCCTACGACACACCGTTTCAGGCCCCCCTGCGACTGTATCAGGCCGGAGTACGGTTCTGTATCAGCGGGGGCGCGGCCATGTTTGGCGGTTCCGCCTGGCGCGTGCGTAACCTGCCGTATCAGGCGGCCATGGCCGTCGCATACGGACTCCCGCGCGAAGAGGCCTGGAAGGCGATCACCCGCTACTGTGCGGAAATTCTCGGTGTGGCCGACCGCGTCGGTACCCTGGAAGTCGGAAAAGACGCGACCCTGATCGTGACGACCGGCGATCCGCTGGACATCCGTACACAGGTGGTGCGCGCGTTCATTCAGGGACGGCCTGTGGACCTCTCGAATCGCCACAAGCGGTTATACGAGAAATATCGCGAAAAGTACCGGCAGTTGCGGGGAACAACCCGTTAAGCTGCGGAAGCAACGACTGCGGTTTCCGTAATACGGCATGCGGTGGCGTGTACCATTTGCATACCGTTGCAAACCCCAGGTCGTACGGTAAATCCCGGATGATGGGAAAATACGGTACGAACTGAATCCGAAGCGGTACCGCGGTCACGGGAATGGATCGGACGCGGATGCGAACATCGTCGATCTCGGGATATACCCTGCGCAGGATCCGACAGCGATTACGCAAAAGCGATTGCAGATCCGTTCGGATCAACCAGGTGTTCTGTGTTGAATCATTCGAAAAGACAAACGTCTCTCCCACGATATAGAGCGTATTCCGCAGAAGTGCGAAACGAAACAGTGCAAACCGGTCGTCCGCAGGCAGTACCTTTCGCGCCCACAGAAGTTCCCCACGTGCGGACAGACGCAACATGACCGCCCACAGATCGTCGGAATAGAGGTCGGTAACCACAACCAGAAACCCACCGTTCGGCAATGAAATCAGTGCATCACCGAAACCCTGCTGCACATTGCGCACAAACCTCGCCCACTCGATGTGTCCGGCTGCGTCGAACTTGACGATCACGGGTTTTCGAAATTCAAATCCCGGCAGGTAGACGCTACCGAGAAGAACCGCCCCGTCATCCGGAGTGGCCCGGATTACCTCGACACCACTCAGCCAGCCAAAGATCAACCGATGCATCCAGCGTACATGCCCCGTCGGTGTCAGACGTGCGACAAAGAGGTCACAATCTCGAAAACCGGCAACCCTTGCACAGGTGGTTCCGGTGATGAACAGGTCGCCGGAGGGACTCCGATCAATGGATTCTCCCCAGTGAATGGGACTGCCGAAGCGCAGATGTTTCAGCCAGATGACATGCCCCATGCCGCTCCATCGGCCCACCGCGATCTGCGGCGAACCGCCGATACGCGGCCAGAACGTCGCAATTCCGTACCAGGTCCCATCCGGAGCCGTCACGATGTCGAGAATGCGAAAATCGGGACCCCAGAAGTCCGGGATGTATGCCCAGCGTGACATGCCGTCCGGAGTCATGCGCATGTACCAGACGGTGGTATATCTCCGGGCGGTCAGATCTGCGGAAAGTACGAGCGTGACCAGAATGTCTCCGTTTGGAAACCGTGCGAGTCCGGTGACCTGATCCCTGTACAGACTCTGAATCACGCGTTGCCACCGGACTTCTCCACGCGCAGAGATTCTGGCCAACCAGGCGTCCGTACCCGTGCGAAAGGTACCGCCATCCCAGCCGCCCCAGATCACATCGCCGTCCGGAAGCACAACGAGATACGGATCCTGGTATCCCCCGTTGACACGGGCCACCCATCGGAATGCGGAGCGATGTTCCGGTGGTCGGCCCGATCCGACGTATCCGCGTATCCCGAGGAGAACTGTTGAAATGCAACAAACCGCCCAGGCGATGGATTTCACGAGCAACAGTCTTTCCATTGGAGCACTCCAGTACGCATGGATGCCAGGTGATTCCGGGACAGAAACCGTTTCACCTTCCGGTCTTTGCACGTCCAGATGCACACATATTTTATAACAAGTAACGGATATTACAATCTCAAGAGAGCCGGGACCGCCAACGGGCGCGGGGCAGGTCGACATGTCCAGGTGAGGACCCCTGCAGAACCCGCGCGTCTTGGCTCATGGCCACGGTTTCATCCAGATGGAACGTCGATGGACGCGGATTCTCCAGATCCCGGTCCCACCCTGAAATCAGGACAGGCAACGGGATACTGAACGGTCCATGTCGGCAGCGGTATATCGATTCCGTTCCGCACGTCATTCCCCCGATCCCGCACACCCGCCACCTGGGACCTGATCCCTGAGACCTGCCTCCGGCCCCTGACCGCAGGCACGCATGCAGGCCATCCCCTGTCCCATTGCCTGGCCCGATCACAGTATCTTTGACTTTTTTTTTTTTCATCCGATGTATATTGTAATAGGAACATATTTCTGGGCAGGAGGATGCCATGGGATATGGGAACTGTGTGGCGGGATGGCGCATGCGCAGGAGATGGTTGGGGATTGCAATTTGTGTGAGCATGACCCTGGGGATATGGCCGGGGATGGTGACCGCGCCTGCGGGGGCTGTTGAGCCGTGGGACCCGACCAATCCCCGGCAGAACGAGCGTCCCCGGGAGGAATGGGTGGCATTCTGTGCACTGCGGGTCGACCGCTGGCTGGGGATGCCGGACATTTACATCCCCTGCGCCAAGCAGGCCACGCTGACGGAATTCCGACAGGGGTCATGTCCCGGTGAGGAATGCGGGCATGTGCCGGCGGCACACACACCGGACAACGCCCGCGCTGCTGGTTACGACCTGGCCGGGTATCTGACGGATGACGTATCCGGAACGGTACCGACATACGACCTGCCGATGTATGATGGGTGCGCGGACGACGTGGTGCGGACGGATTACACGTTCCGATACATGGCCGGGCAGGTCATGGGGCGTGTGCAGGTGCGCATCACGTTTCGCATCACGGACACGCTGCTGGCGTGTGAACCGTGGATGGAGAGGCTGCGGTCTTTGCATCGGAGTGAAGACCCGGCGTCGTGCTGTGTGCAGGTGCTGGACGGGGGCCGGACGTGCATCTGCATAGATGAACTGGCGGTGCGATATGGGGACCTGGTGGAACTGCCACCGCCGCGGGTGATGACGACGATGCCGTGGGCGGGGGAGTTGTATCCGTATGTACGGTGCGGACGCGTGCGCACGTGTCGGGCCGACAGCGATACGCCGGATGCGTGGGCCATGCATCCGGCCGTGCACTGGGGGCGGGTAGAGCTGGTGCAGGCGTTGCAGTGTCTGGCGGATGCGTGGTTTCGGCGGTGTTCGTTGTGGGCGGGCGGTACGCCGCCACCCCCCTGGGAGGAGGATGCGGGACAGGCTCTGCTGGCGCCACAGAATCTGGCGGTCACGGACATGAGCCTGCCGGGGGGTGGCTTGCTGGACATTCGGGGGGACTGGCAACCGGTTGCGCGGAGTCGATACCAGTTTGACGGCTGTGCGTCGGGAGACCGGAGTTGCGGACACCGATGGCACCGGTACGGTGTGGACGCCGACCTGGTGGGGGTGAGCGTACCGGAAGACGGCCGGTGCGGGCAACGTCCCACGTCCACGTGGGATTCTGCATGGAGGTCGACACCGCTATGGGAAAGGGGGCAAGGCACTTGGATACCCTCAGAAATGCTAAGACAATGCGGATTGACGTCGTTTCGGAACGATCCCGGACATGTGCAGTTACGGGTCTCGGGAGGCG
>CAZIRO010000204.1:0-4558 GCA_964541595.1 uncultured Acidobacteriota bacterium | reverse complement strand
ATGATTATGGGGGTCAGTCTGTACTTTCTACCCCGGTTTGTTGCCGTGCCGATTCCGCGTCCGTCGCGAGTCTCCGTCATTCGCTGGACGCTGCTATTGGGACTGGCGGTAGAAACGGTTGTCCGGTGGATTTCCGCAACGTGGAACCACCGATCGGGTTCGTGGTTCGACCGCACGTTCATCGGCAGTGGTGTATTCCTGCAGGTGGTGGCTGTCGGCTTGTATACGGCAGTAGTTGGATCGTTGTTTCGTCATCCGCAGCGCAAACGCAGCCAGGCGGTCCACCAGGTGCGGCCCTTCTTTCTGATGATGCTGACTGGCTGGTGGGTTTATACGCTGACCCACGCGGGACTGGCCGTAACCATGCTCCGGCAGGGCACGACCCGAATGGATCCGGCATGGCATCGCTGGACCGTTGAAGTCTGCATGTTTGTGCTGATCTTTCCGGTGGCCTATGCCTTTTCCGTGCGGACGTTTCCGCTGTTTCTGAATGTTGTCCCCGTTCGGGGGCGGGTTCATCTATGGGCACTCGGTTATGCACTTGTCGAACTCCTGCACCTCATCGTGCGGTTGCCGGTCCATGCGTCCTGGACCGTTGCGCTGTTCGGTCTCGATGGTCCGCTCCGGCTGGTACGGAGTGCCGTCATGCTGGGCATGATTGGAAAACTTCACCTTGTGCCCCGGCGTCCGCCGCCCTGGGTCATCGAGGCCGCCCGGGTTCAGGCCCGGCAACCGAATCGCACACCATCACGGCCACATCGTATGCCCCGGAAGCACTTCCCGGATTATGGGGAATTCGGTCGGTTCGAATGGCTGCTCTATGGTGCCTACGCGTGGCTGTCGTTTGGACTGGTGATCGATGCCGGTGCAGCGGCAATGGCTATTCTGGGTCGCGTAGCGCCGTATGGTGAGGACGCCTTTCGGCACAGTTTTTTGATGGGATTCGTGACACTCCTCATTCTCGGTATGGCCCAGCGGATGCTGCCGGGATTTATGCATCGCAAGGGTGTGGCCGTGCCAGCCCTGGTCGCCTGGACGGCCGTGTTCGCACATCTCGGCGCGCTGTTGCGCGTCGGCCCCATGCTGATGGGATTCGCGGTGTTCCGTTCGATGGGCATCCCGCAGGTGTCGTTGCGCCTGTTTGCATGGTCCGGCATATGTGCCTGGATCGCGGTCGCGCTCCTGGCCGTGCAGATGCTCCTGACGTATCGTTCCGGGAAGTAACCGCCAGGAGGCGGGGCATGCATAGCCGGGATACAGTGGGACCGGGACGGGAAATGGGACAGGATGTGCACCGGATGTGCGGATGACCCGGTCGATACCGGGTGTCGGGTCCCAGGTCTCAGGTCCCGGGTGGCAGGGGTCAGCGCATCCTGGATGATGGGTTATTGCGGGGTCCATTGGGACACGCCGTGTTCCATTGCCTGTCCCGATTCCAGGAAGCACAGTTGACGCCGTCCCGCGGGCATTCAATAATAACGGCAATCGTTTCGGCACGGGATTCCTGCTCAGCGGTTTGAGGGGGTCGATCATGCGAAGTACGGTGCGGCAAAGGATTCTGGTGCTGGGGCTCCTGCTTATGGGGAGCCTGTATGTCGTTACGCCATTCGCTGAAGAAGCCCCCCGGCGGTTAACGCCGGAGATCGTTGCGGACCTGCAGATGGTGCAGCAGGTTGCGCTGGCACCGAACGGTGAATACGCGGTATTCGTTTTGCGGACGCCACGCGGGCCAGATGAGGAACCCGGCGGACCGTATACGGAACTCTTCCGGGTCGATCTCCGACCCGAAGCGTCTCCCCGGCAGTATACGTATCGGCCGCACGATGTCCGTCAGGTGGAATGGTCCCCGGATGGTCAAACGATTGCCATCCTGTCCCGACGTAAGGAACAGCATGAAAAACCCCAGATCTATCTGATCCCGGTCGACGGTGGTGAGGCCCGTCGGTTGACCGATGCGGAAACCGGCGTGATCGCGTTCCACTGGAGCCCGGACGGCAGCCGGATCGCCTATATCGCAGTGCAGCCCGAGACAGAAGAGGAGAAGACCGCGAAGAAGAAGGGCCGGGATTGGATCGAAGTCGATAAGAAGTTTCACCATCGGCGGCTGTACATCGTGGACGTCGCGTCCGGTACAACACGGGAACTGGACATCGGTGAACGGTCCGTGTGGGATTTCACGTGGTCTCCGGACGGTTCGACCATTCTGTTTCAGGCCAGTCCCACACCGAAAACGGACGACAGTTATGTCTTTAAAAAGATGTACCGTATCCCTGCGGACGGCAGCGGTGCGCCTGAACTCGTGGTCGAAACAGAGGGCAAACTCGGGCATGTCGCCTGGTCGCCCGATGGCCGACGGATTGCCTGGAACGGTGCGGTCGATATCCACGATCCGGCGGCCGGCAGTCTGTTTGTTTGCACGGTCGATGCGTGCACACCACGCAACCTCACGGGGGATGCCGAGGAAACCGTTCAGTGGGTGACCTGGTGGAACGATGATGAACTGCTCGTGCTCAGCACGGAAGGGGAACACACGGTGTTGAAGATCGTACCGGCGACGGGCGGGCGCGCACGTGTCATTATTGGTCCCCAGGCGGGTTATCGCATCTCACAGGTCTCCGTCTGGCCAAACGGCCGCGTTGCGGCTCTGCGTGTGGATACATACCGCCATCCGCCGGAACTCTACGGGGTAGATCTGCGGAACGGTCACTCCTGGCGGGTCACGCATCACAATCCGGTTCTCGATGGGATGACGTTCCAGCGGTGGGAGGTCTATACCTGGAAAGCCCGCGATGGCTGGACGATTCGGGGTATCCTGTTGAAGCCCCTGGCGTACGATCCGAACCGGCGGTACCCGCTTGTTGTCCAGATCCACGGGGGTCCGGAGGCCGCATATACCGTGGGCTGGCAGACATACTATTCCCGATGGAGCCATCTGTTGTCCCATCACGGGTACATGGTCCTCGCCCCAAACTATCGGGGCAGTACCGGTCGGGGCGTACGGTTCGCCAAGGCGGACCACGCAGACCTCGGGGGCAAAGAGTTCCTCGATGTGATCGACGGCGTCAATGCGTTGGCCGCCGAGGGAAAGATCGACCGCAATCGTGTCGGTATCGGCGGTGGCTCGTATGGCGGATACTTCTCGGCGCTTGCGGCCACACGCTATGCGGGCGAGTTTCGTGCTGCCATCAACTTTGCAGGGATCTCCAATCAGTTGTCGAAACCGGGGACGTCCGATATCCCATGGGAGATGACCCTCGTACACTACAACCTGCCGCCTACGCAACCGGATCGGCCGGCGGGATTCTATTTTGAATCCGCGCACCGGCTGCGCGTCCTCGCATGGTCGCCCATCTGGTATATTGAACGGGCTGTCGCACGTCCGACAGCGATCCTGATCGTGCACGGTATGGAAGATCGACGGGTACCGGTGACGCAGGCGTGGGAACTGTACCGGGCGCTGAAGATGGCCGGGCATCCGCACGTGGAAATGGTTCTGTATCCGCGCGAGGGGCACGGTTTGCGTGAACGCAACCATCAGGTGGATTTTCTGCACCGTGTACTGGACTGGTACGGTCGATTTGTGAAAGGAGCGGAGTAGGTGTCAGGTGTCAGGTGTCAGGTCCCAGGTGTCAGGTTTCGGGTGTCAGGTGTCAGAGAGACCCGACATTTCCGGGATGGGAATAGCGCATGACCGCATGGGGACCCACGGTGTCCCATTGCCCGTCCCGCGTTCAGAGCTCATTGAAATTCGGAACAGGAAAAAATGGCCCACGGAACGGTCCATGTCGGCAGCGGTATATCGATTCCACCACGCATATCATTTCCTGACACCTGGGACCTGAGACCTGACACCTGATACCTGACACCCGACACCCGGGACCGGAGACCTGAGACCCGACATGCGGTGTCGACCGGTTCATCCGCGCATCCGGTGCATCCCCTGTCCCATTGCCTGTCCCGATTTCGGAGGCTTTTCTCTTGACAATACACAGGGCGGAACCTAACATGATCAGCGAGATCGCGGTCGGGCTGGCGTAGCTCAGGGGTAGAGCAGCTGATTTGTAATCAGCGGGTCGGGGGTTCAAATCCCTCCGCCAGCTCCACAGCACGTGATGGTCGGCCTCATTCTGGATGTTGACGAATGTCATGGGAATACGCGTGGGGAGGTGCCCGAGCGGCCAAAGGGAGTGGACTGTAAATCCACCGCCGAAAGGCTTCGGAGGTTCAAATCCTCCCCTCCCCACCAGGAGCGGGAATAGCTCAGGGGTAGAGCATCAGCCTTCCAAGCTGAGGGTCGCGGGTTCGAATCCCGTTTCCCGCTCCAATTCAAAAACGGGAGTGGCATTTTCCCGGAAAACGGTTTAAAATATACATGTTAATTCCCGCAGGTTTGGGATCGGGACGGGAAATGGGACACGAGCACCACCGGATCCACCGGTGTGCCGGTGGCCACCGGTCTCCGGTCCCGGGTGGCGGGTGTCAGGTATCAGGTGTCAGGTCCCAGGTGTCAGGTGTCAGAGAGACCGGACATTTCCGGGATGGGAATAGCGCATGACCG
>CAZIRO010000203.1:0-4614 GCA_964541595.1 uncultured Acidobacteriota bacterium | reverse complement strand
GGTATCCATGCCCGGCTGACGCTGCCAGGACCGTATATCGATTTCGCCCATCTCTTCGGAGACCGGTTCCATGTGTGGGGTAGCGGGCGCGTCGTCGGCTACGGATCACCCCGCATGGATCTGACGTTGTGGGTCAATCTGGACAACCGGGTAGTGCAACACGTGTATCAGATTCCGTTTCGTGTGCAGGGACACGGAATCGGGATGGTCCACTATGACGGCGACTTCAGTCGGTTTCGCATGACCGGCTGGCTCCGGTCCATACCGTTTCGCATGGGCCGGCAGGTGATGGACGATCTCGTCACGCCTGTCCACATGACGGAACGTCGTTTACGACTGTACGGAGGGTACGGGACCCTGACCGGTTCCGGCCGGTTCGTCGGTGATTTTCGGGTCGATCCCCTGTTCGGGACCAGTGCGTTCCGGTTGCGTCTGGCTGTGGATGCGGCCGATGCCGACCGTTTCGGTCAGATGTGGGGATTGCGCAAGATTCATCATCGCGCGCGGTGGGGCGGTATGGGAGGCATTCACTGGCTGGAGGACCGGTTTGACGCACTGACCGGATGGGTGGTCATCCATGCGGTGCCTGAACCGGTGACTGATTCACCGGTGCGTATGGCGTATACGGAACGTCCCTATTTGCGGGATTGGGCCTATCCGGTTGCATTGCATGCGCGGGGAGAACTCGAGGGGTACCGGTTTCGCCATCTCGTTGCCGAAGGCCAGATCGGACAGACGCGGGGGCGTATCGACGGCTGGATCGCGTTTGACGGTGCACTGGACCTGCGTGTGGAGGGACACACTGCATCGATTTACGAACTGGACGTGTATTATCATCAGTGGGAATGGAATTTGTTTCCGCCATTGCGTGACCGTATTCGGATGTGGGAATTCGACGGTCGGGCCACGTTTGTCGGGACGTTTTCCCATCGTGTACAGGATATTGCCATTGACGGACATTTCCGGGGTGAACGGATCCGCTATCTCGGGGTGCTCTGGGGGGACGGCGAAACCGACGTCCGGTACTGGCACCGGATCTATGCGTTTCGCAATGCGTCCATCTGGGACGGGACCTACCGGGTGGAGGTCGACGAGGCGTTAATTTATCTCGGCATGGTGGACTTTCTCATCGATGGGGATACGTACGCGGAGATCCGTTTTCTCGGCTATCCGGTGGAGCGTGTACTCGCTCCGACGCCGCTGGCGTTTCTGCCGTTGCGCGGCACACTCCGGGGACTGCTGACCGTTCGGGGAAACTATCAGCAGGTGGATCTGGAGGGGGACCTCAATCTGACAGAGGGCTATCTCGGGGATCTCGATCTGGAGTACGGGATTCTCCGGTTTTCGTACATCAATTTCCTCCTGCAGATCGATGTCGGTCGGGTGGGCTACCGTTCCGGGGTGGTCGACTTCTCCGGACAGTGGCATCGCATGAACCAGACGTTTCAGGCGTTTTCCGTACGCATTCGCAACCTCCCGCTGGCGCGCACACCGTGGGGGCAGGTCGCGCAGATAGCCGGGGTGCTGGACCTCTGGGCGACGCTGAACGGTCCCTGGACGAATCCGCGTGTGGATCTGCACGGCCATCTGGAGGGGTTGCGATGGCGCGATCTCGCACTCGGTGACTGGATCCTGCGCAGCCTGCCCGATCGGTTGGGACTGGCGATCTGGTGGCTGCAGGACAATGTACTGCGCGGTCGGGGGGAGTTGACGGTGGATGCTCGCGCACGTGCGTGGACGGGAACCTGGGAGTGGCGCGGATTCCGTCTGCCGGGTCCGTTCGGCGCGCGCCTGTACGGCCGGATTCACTGGGACGGCGTATGGCCACTGTCCGGATCGCCGACGTGGACCGTATCGATCCCGGACGGCCGCGTGACCATTCGCCAGCGGGAATTGCGTATCCGGACACGTGAACCCATGCGCTATACGAACGGTCGTGTGGTGTTCTCTCTGGAAGCGCTACAGGCCGCCGCATCCCGGATCGCATTGACCGGATGGCTCGATCCCTGGAGCATACCCGTGCAATGGCACGCGCGTATCGCCGGAACGACCACACTGGAGTGGATCCAGGATCTGTGGCCGGGAGTGGATGTGGGTGGTCAGGTCGCCGTTCAAATGGAAGTGGACCGCCGCAGTACCGCCGGTCCGACATTTCGCGGTTGGATCAACATCACACGGGGCTGGTGGGAACACGCCAGCTGGCCGATGCGACTGACCGAACTGGACATGCGGGTGCGTGTGGACACCCCCACATGGCAGATCGAACGACTGCAGGCACAGGTCGGTGAGGGACGGGTCCGGGGAGAGGGCCAGATCGTATGGCGTCCCCCACAGACGGTCGATTTCGTGCATTTGAATCTGCAGATGGACGGCGCGACTGTTCGATTCGATCCGTTCGGTGCCGTCCGCATTTCCGGAACGGCGACGTGGACGGGATATCCGGGCCGATCGACCGTATTGAATGCGACCTGGACAGTCGATGAGGGACAGTTTACATGGACGGCGCCGCTCGGGGGACCGTTACCCGTGCAGACCGAAACGTCCGGTCCGTCCGTTCCGGGTGTGGCCGTCTCCGGGACCCCGTTTCCCCTGGGGGAGCAGATGCAGTTGAACATCCGCTGGCAGACCCGACAACCGGTGCGTATGCGCATCCAGATGGGCGCAACGGCATTGTCGGCGGATATGACGTGGGTGCTGCACGTGATCGGTACCCCTGCGCGTCCGATCGTGCTCGGTGCGGCCACCTTGCAGAACGGCCAGGTGATCTTGCTGAATCGCCCGTTTGATATCCAGGAGGGCCAGATTCAGTTTACCAGTCCGCTGGCCATTCGTCCGATCATTCGGCTGGTTGCGGAAACCCGCGTGCAGAATTACCTCGTCCATGCGACCATCACGGGACCTGTCCAGCAGTTGAGCCTGCGGTTGACCTCCGATCCACCATTGCCCCCACGGGATATCCTGCGCATGCTGGGGGGCCAGGTATACAATCCGGAACGGCCGCCGCAGGAGGCGACCGGGTTTTTCACCAGCCTCGGATCGAGTTTTATTATCAGCACATTGGCGCGTAGCATTCCGCCCATATCCAGGGCACAGCAGCTGTTTGGCATCGATCGTCTGACGCTGGACGTCAGTCAACTCGGACCGGAAGCACGGCTGGAGCCGCGGTTGACCATCGGTAAACAGTTCGGTACCCGGTGGTCGCTCACCTACTCGATCGGATTAACCACGACACAGACCCAGATCCTGCTCGTCGAGTACTGGCTCAACCGGGCCGTTCGTCTGATTCTCTCCCGGGACGAATTTGGTGAATGGGGGGTGGATATGCTGTTTCAACCGTGAGCACATCCGGAGGCATGTTGGAACGGCATCGAATTTGCATCCTCACCGTAATGGGAGTCATGCATGGAGAACCGATCCGTGGTTTCGTGGAAGACGCGACGGCGCAATCGTATCGTGTGGACGGGTGTCCTGATCGGGGGACTGCTGTCCGTATGGATGGGGACAGCAGCGTACGGGTCGGAACTCGGGGCGTACGTGACCGCCGTATTCCGGGACAATGCATGGACACGATTGGCAATATA
The DNA here is from genome assembly GCA_964541595.1 of uncultured Acidobacteriota bacterium. Classification (GTDB taxonomy): domain Bacteria; phylum Acidobacteriota; class HRBIN11; order HRBIN11; family HRBIN11; genus CAZIRO01. The sequence continues at coordinate 1,033 of CAZIRO010000203.1, read as the reverse complement.
CCTTCCGGAACGGGGACGGGTGTATGTCCGTATTCCCAACGTGCGTACAGGGTTTCTCACCACCGATCAGGTGCAGGCTGTGCTGAAGAAAATGGAACAGCGGTTGCGCACCCGCGCATTTCGGCTCATCGAAGATGAGGGTTCGCGAGACAACCGATGGCTCGTCCGGGGACGCTGGCGGGTGTATGATACGGTGCTCGAACGAGAATTTCAGTATACGGTAGAAATCGGATGGGACTTTCGTGGCCGTCGGTGGCAACTCGTCGTTTTGCAGACCCGGTAATCGTTCGGTGGGGTCTCTGGGCGGCGGTCTGGTTTTCGTTATTTTCCCCTCCGGTATTCGCAGTCTTCACGCCCGTGGTCGTGCTGTGGTTTGCGGCCCGTGCGCGGTGGTCCGGCTGGGAGCGTGGGTTGCTCACCGCGGTCTGGATCGGCTGGATCGGCTGTCTGGGTCTCGCGCGCGCACCGCACATGGTGCTGCAGGCGCAACTGGACCGGTGGCAACAACGCTGGCAATCCGTTCCGCTAACACATGCGCGTCCGGAGGGACACGTTTCCGGCGGCGTCTGGCGCCGTCAGGGCCGCCGTGTGGAACTGCGCGGCATGATGCACGGGTGGCCCCCGATGTTCTGGATCCGGTATGCACGCCGGTCCGGATGGTGGGTACAGCACCGGACGGCCGGACTGTTTCTGTACGAAGTGCAGCGGCGGGACGCGCGCTGGTCCATTCGGGAGATCCCCGTAGGTGCGCGTATCGTGCGAGACCAGACCGTATGGGATCGCCCGCCCCGGCCGATATGGCAGCGGTGGCTCGGAATTCCGGTGTTACTGGAAGTTGCACCGGACGTGATGCAGGCGCTTGACCGCGTATGGACCCGAACCGTCCGGGTGGACGATCCCGCCCGCCTGCTGCGTCCCCGACCGGATGCTGCCGTACAACTGCACCGCTGGCAGGCCCGCGTGACCACTCTGCTGCATATGGTGGCCTGGTTCGGAATATTCACTGGCTGGATGTTCACCCTGGGGGGACGCA
>CAZIRO010000202.1:0-4636 GCA_964541595.1 uncultured Acidobacteriota bacterium | reverse complement strand
AAGACCACGTCGAAGACGCCCAGCAGCCTCAGCCACACCATGGCGGCGTGGAGATCCGGCGTGGCGGCGAGCAGCGCGGCGCGGCCCTTGGCGCCGGCCACCAGCACCGGCGTCACGATGGGATAGGTGAGGATGCCCAGCAGCACCCCGTGCTGACTTATAGGTGCCGTGTACAGACGCCGCAGGACACCCTTCTGGCGCACCATCAGCAGTAAATTGCCCAGACCGAACAGGCCGTTGGCGACCACGATCATGGTGAACAGCTGGGCCGCGACGAAACGTATGCGGGTCGGATCTTCACCGCCGAAAATGTATCCGAACGCAAATACAAAGATCAACGGAAAGGCAAATGTAAAAAACAAACTGACCCTGGAACGCAGGGAACTCATTACAAGCATCCAGGTCAAAGGCCACCACCCACGCATGACGGTTGCCTCCTCGGACGGAAATGCACCTGTCCGTTCAAACCATCGGACCGCCCGTTCAATCCCGAAAATGGCGACCGGTCAGTTGCAAAAACACGTCTTCGAGTGTGGGGGTGCGAATCCCCACCTGTTCCAGACGGACGGACCGCTCACGCGCCATGACGAACAGGGTTTCCAGTGTGTGTGCGGCGTTTGTGCTCCAGCAGATCCAGGTATCCCCTTCCCGCAGCACCTGCGTGACGCCCGGCAATCCGTCGAACGGCATATCCGCATCGGAACACGTGAACTCGATCCGCGTCTGTCCACCGAACCGCGCGATCAGATTCCGCGGTCGGTCACAGGCAATGACGCGACCGTGATCGATGATGGCCACACGGTCACAGAGTTTTTCGGCTTCTTCCAGATAATGCGTGGTCAGGATGACCGTCTTTCCTGACGCGCGAATTTCCCGAACGAAATCGTGAATCTGCTGACGGGCCTGCGGATCGAGTCCCGTCGTCGGTTCGTCCAGTATGACGAGTTGCGGGTCCCCGATCAGGGTCAACGCGATGTTCAATCGCTGCCGCTGGCCTCCGGACAGCGCCTGAAACTGTGCGTTCAACCGATCGCTCAGACCGAGTCGTTCCAGTATCTGTTGTACACGGTCGTTGCGTGCACCCGGATACAGCGCGGCAAACAGGCGGACGATCTCCCGAACGGTCACGTTGTCTACAAAATCGAAATGCTGCGGTTGCAACGCCATTCGGGTGATGAGTTGCGCGCGGTTTTTTTCCGGATCGAGACCGAACACCCGCACACTCCCGCCATCACGTGCGCGCAGTCCCGCGAGAATTTCTACGGTCGTCGTCTTCCCGGCGCCGTTCGGTCCCAGGATGCCGAAGATCTCTCCATCCGCAATCTGCAGGTCAATCCCGCGTAACGCTTCCACGGTGCCATACCGTTTGACCAGCCGGTGAATTTCCACGACGGCCATGGGACGACCTCCGTACGTCCGGGTTCACGCATTTGCGGACGCGTTTTTGACAGTAAGCATGATCAATGATGTTTCCGACAGGAATCCCGGGATCCCCCATCAAAAGGTTCATGTACCATATAAACTGTTGTTACCCTTTTGGGGTTAACCGGTATTGCCATCCAGTCCAGCATTCGCAGTGCGCAACGCGCAGCGGACCGTCCTGCACCGCATGCGAATCTGCTGCACTGCCCACTGTGCGTGCTCGCGCAATACCGGGTCACGTTCACATCGAAGATACGTTTCCAGGTCCGGCAGCACGGATGCCGTGCCCCGGTTGCCCAGCACGATCAGGGCATTCCGGCGAATCCGCCAGAGTCCCAATCGGCGCAGCGGTGTTCCACGGAACTGCTGTTCAAATTCGTGCGTGGACATACGCAACCACTTCAGCGGATCGGTCCACATCCGCTCCACGTAGGGCACAAACGTGGCGGCCGCCTGTGCCCATCGATTCCACGGGCACACTGTCTGGCAATCGTCACAGCCGAACAGATAGGCGCCGATCGCAGGTCGAACGGATACGGGAATGGGACCGGGGTGTTCGATCGTCCAGTACGAAATGCACCGCCGCGCGGAAACGACGCCCGGTGCAATAATCGCCGCGGTCGGACAGACGTCCATACATCGTGTACACGTACCGCACCGATCCGCGATCGGCAGATGCGGGCGTTCCGGGAGGGGTTTCGAGGTGAGGATCACCCCGAGAAACAGCCAGGACCCCAACCGCGGGTGAATCAGGTTACTGTGTTTCCCCAACCAGCCGATCCCCGCCCGCACGGCCCATAACTTTTCGGCTACAGGACCCGTATCGACGTATGTACGAAACCACGCATCCGGCCAGCGGTGTTCCGCCCACTGCACCAAACGGTCCAGCCGCCGACCGAGGACGCGATGGTAATCCCGTCCCCATGCATAGGCGGAGACTTTCCCGCGATCGGGAAGCGGTGCAGACAGGGTCACCCAGGCCGGATACGTTGCGGCGACGACAATGATTGCACGCAGGTCCGACCATCGGGTTTGTGGTTGCAGACGAACCGGCAGTGTTCGTTGCATCCACTGCATTGCTCCCTGGTGTCCCTGCCAGACCCAGTAACACATCGACTCCGTATGCGGCGCAAACGAATCCACCCTGGCGATACCCACAGCGTCGAACCCGATCAAATATGCCTGCGCCATCAACCAGGTGGCGTCATCCCAGGCCGGTGCCGATTGCATCTCCCTGTTATCCATTGGCACACCCGCCGGTTTGATGTATGTTATAAGACACATCCTACAGGGAGTGATGCATGTCGGGACCCATCGGCGTACTCCTCATGGCATACGGCAGTCCACCGCAACTCGATCGGGCATCGGTGCAGGCCTATTTGCGGCACATCCTGCAGCACTATCGCGGGACCGATCCCTCTCCGGAAGAAGTCACCCGACTGCTGCAACGGTACACGGCGATCGGGGGGTCCCCCCTGTATCCGGTCACGCAGCGAACGGCGGAAGCGCTGCAGCACGCGCTGGATCTGGCATTTCCCGCACGGTGTCGCGTGTACTGGGCGATGCGTCACTCACCGCCATTTATCGAGGACGTGGTGGCACGCATGGCCGCTGACGACATTCTTTCCGCTGTTGCGATCGCACTCGCGCCGTTTCGGTCACGCCTCAGCACGGAAGGATACTACCGTACGGTGGACACGGCAACCCGGACCCTGGATCGTCCGATTCGATGGACGATCGCGCCGGACTGGCACCTGCACCCGTTATTTTTACGTCTCTGGCGAGACCGGATTGCAGACGCCCTGCACGTATACGGTAACGATATGTACCTGATCTTTACGAACCACAGCCTGCCCGAACGGATCCGCGCCTGGAACGATCCCTATCCGGACCAGTTTGCGGCGACCGCACGCACGCTCGCAGACATGCTGCACCATACCCGATGGACGCTGGCTTATCAAAGCGCCGGAGAGAGTGCAACGGCCTGGCTGGGTCCTGATCTGGCGGAAGTCATTCGCGCGCGGGCACGGGACGGCGTCCGTCGATTTCTCATTGCGCCGATTGGCTTCCTCATCGATCATCTGGAAGTTCGGTACGACATTGACGTGGAAATCATGACGCTGGCCCGGGAAATCGGCGTTCAGGTGTATCGCACGCAAATGCCGAATGACGATCCCCTGCTGATCGCCCTGCTCGTCGATCTGGTGCGCACTGCAATGGCACCACTCACATATGCAAAAAAAGAGGACTAACATTTGCAATTCGCAACTGTCCCGTACAGTTCACCCCAGGGGGTACACGCCCCGATCCCGCGCGAGCGCAAAGGGTGTCCGGAACAACGTCTGCAACCGCGTCTGCACATCGGGACTCAACACATCGGGGTAAAAATGCGACAGCAGGGTAAACCGCACGTGCGCACGGTGTGCGATCTCGGCACAGGCCTCCGGCCAGAGGTGCACGCGATTCGGGTATGCGTGCGCACATTCGATAATGAGAAAATCCGTATGATCGGCCAGTTGAATGAGTGTCGGCGCCCACGTGGTATCCCCACTGTAGGTCAACGATCGACCGTTCGGCCATTCCAGACGATACATCAAACTTCCGGACACATGCCGGGCACAGCCGACCGTCACATTCACGAACGTTCCCACACGAATCCGGTCACCCGGTTGTACGGGGGTCCAGCGGATCCACGTTGGCGCGAGGTCCGGCACGGCCGCGATCCAGCGACGCACCTGATTCAGGGTATCTTCCGAACCGATGATCGGTACCGTATGCGGCCGCGTTCGATCCCGATTGTAGAGATGCAGACTGAACAGCAGGGTGACCGTGTCCAGCGCATGATCCACGTGCATATGCGAGAGCAGGACTGCCGCGACATGTTCCGGACGCACAAACCGGGCCGCCGTATGCCATGCGCCGGGTCCCAGATCGAGCAGCACGGACTGTGGCCCGATTTGCACAAGATAACCGGCGGGCCGTCGGTCACGGAGCGGCATCCCGGTGCCCGAACCCAGCACGATCACCCGGTCACGGGGAGGTCGTGTACGATGTCGTCCATGTTCCGGCATGCGCGCATGTTCGGCATTCCGGGGACGTTGCGGATCACCGGACCGATATGCCACGTCCGTACCGTTCCTAAAAACGTGGAATTGGATTCCACGAGGCCGGGCGAACGGTGTTCCCGACCGTTTGCGCCGGGCATCGCAGCCCG
>CAZIRO010000201.1:0-4698 GCA_964541595.1 uncultured Acidobacteriota bacterium | reverse complement strand
AGGTACGCGTCCAGATCGACCGAGTGCGGACGGAATTGCAGGCGCAGATCGACCAGTTACGGATGGAGTTACAGGCGCAGATCGACCAGGTACGCGTCCAGATCGACCAGGTGCGCACGGAGTTGCAGGCGCAGATCGACCAGTTACGCATCCAGATCGACCAGGTGCGCACGGAGTTGCACGCGCGCATCGATCGTGTCCAGACGGACTTGCAGGCGCAGATCGGGCGTTTAAACCAGAAAATGAACTTTGTATTGATTTTGCTATTCCTGCTGATGACGATCATGAATCCTACATTTGCGAATCTCGTTAAGATGCTTTTTGGACTCAAGTAAGACCCTCAACATGGATGTTATCCGCAGTCAGATCAACCCGAACAGTCCGGAGTTCCGGGAAAACGCGGCATATCACCGACAGCTTGTTGAAGAATTGCGTGCCCGGCTGGAGGAAGTGCGTCAGGGCGGTCCCCCGCGTGCCGTTGAACTCCACCGGAAACGGGGCAAACTCCTCGTACGGGAGCGGATCGAGCGACTGCTCGATCCGAACACGCCGTTCCTGGAACTCAGTCCGCTTGCGGCGTACGGCATGTATCAGAATGAAGTTCCCGCCGCGGGCATCGTGACGGGTATCGGGGTCGTCTCCGGTCAGGAATGTGTGATCGTGGCAAATGACGCTACGGTCAAGGGCGGAACGTACTTCCCGGAGACGATCAAAAAGCACATCCGCGCCCAGGAAATCGCCATGCAGAACCGTCTTCCGACGATTTATCTTGTGGATTCCGGGGGCGTATTCCTCCCCCTGCAGGCTGAGGTTTTCCCGGACAAGGAGCACTTCGGCCGCATTTTTTACAACCAGGCGCGGATGTCGGCCATGGGCATCCCGCAGATCGCCGTGGTCATGGGGATGTGTACGGCCGGAGGCGCGTATGTCCCTGCAATGTGCGATGAAAACATCATCGTGCGGGGTGTGGGGACGATCTACCTTGCGGGACCGCCGCTGGTCAAAGCCGCGACCGGTGAGGATGTCACCCCGGAAGAACTCGGCGGCGGAGAAATGCATTCCGCGGTTTCCGGGGTCACGGACTATCTGGCGGAAGACGACGTCCACGCCCTGGAGATCTGCCGGTCTATTGTCGCCCGGCTGAATCGGGTCAAACGCATTGAACTCGATGTACGTCCTCCGGAGGATCCCCTGTACCCGCCGGAGGAGATCTACGGCATCATCCCGCGCGATCCGCGGCAGCCCTACGACGTGCGGGAAGTCATCGCACGGATCGTCGATGGCAGCCGGTTTCAGGAGTTCAAGGCCCGCTACGGCACCACACTCGTGTGCGGTTTTGCCCGCATTATGGGATACCCTGTGGGGATCCTTGCGAACAATGGGGTATTGTTCTCGGAGTCCGCACTGAAGGGTGCGCACTTCATTGAACTGTGCTGTCAGCGCAAGATCCCGCTGGTGTTTTTACAGAACATCACAGGGTTTATGGTCGGCAAGCAGTACGAACAGGGGGGCATTACGAAACATGGGGCAAAGATGGTCCAGGCGGTGGCCACGGCGAATGTGCCCAAGTTCACGGTCATTATCGGCGCGTCGCACGGGGCCGGAAATTATGCCATGTGCGGACGTGGATATATGCCGCGTTTTCTGTTCATGTGGCCGAACGCGCGCATTTCTGTCATGGGAGCGGAACAGGCCGCCCAGGTGCTGGTGACAATCAAACGGCAGCAACTTGCACGTTACGGAAAGACCCTGGATCCGGAAGAGGAACGGCGCATCATCGAAGAGACGGTCCGCAAGTACGAGGAAGAGGGGAATCCGTATTACAGTACGGCGCGGCTCTGGGACGATGGGATCATCGATCCCGCAAAGACGCGCGAAGTCCTCGGACTCTGCATTTCCGCAGCGCTCAATGCTCCCATTGAGGATACACACTACCCGGTATTTCGGATGTGATCCCATGCGGTACAGGCGTCAGCCGTTGCCCAATATATCCCAGTCCCCGGAGTTCTTCCAGCGTTTCGGGGGACAGGGAGGGATGTAAGCCGGGACGCAGGTGTTGCCGGATCCATCTTATGAGGCGCTGGCGCAGGGTCTCGGCAACCGGCGGATATTCATGTAGGACGTTGACCTTTTCCTGAGACGTAGCCCGCATGTCATACAATTCCGCACAGGCAATGGGATACGTGCCCCCACCCATCGTGAGCGGGTGGATACAATCGGGATTCCAGATGTATCGCCATCGTTCCGTACGGATGGTGAATATCTGCCCGCGCATTTCACTGATTGCTGCAAGAGTGCCGTCATCCGGGTCTGGAGAAAACAGGTGGTGTCCCGGAAACAGGCGTCGGCAGGACAGGTGAAGCAGCCCGCAGATCGTGGGTGCGACATCCAGAATGCTGACGATCGTGTCGTGGACGCGTCCGCCCGGCAGCCGTCCTGGCATCGTGAAGATCAGGGGAATGCGCAGGGATGCGTCGTATACGGATGGGACGTGAAAGAAATGAAAATGATGCGCGTACAGGTCCTCCCCATGATCGGCCGTGAAGACCACCAGCGTCCGGTGCTCAAGCCCCAACCGGGACAGTTGCGCGAGCAGACGCGCAATCTGGCGGTCAACCCAACGGACCTCATCGGCGTATAGCCGTCGGATGGTATGCAGTTCCGATGCGGGGATGCGCTGACGGAGTACGTTCAGTTTGATTAAATGCGCGCGACGGCCCAGCCAGAATCGTCGGGGCGGAACATCACTGATGTCGGCCGGCGGGGCATAGTCCGCATGCGGACTGATGTAATGAATCCACAGGAAAAACCGCACATTGCGCAATATTTCCAGTTGCCGGAGGGCGATCCGGGTGGCCCGCGCATCTGCCCGGGCATCAAAACCGAACACATTGTACTGGACGTTGAACCCGGCGTGCGGGAGCGAAGTCATGTTCGTCAGGATGGCGACCGTATGATAGCCCGCTTGACGCAACACGGAAGCGAGTGTGGTCCGTTGCGAAAAACGCGTGACTCCGTTGAACCGCACCCCGTGCTGAATGGGCGGAACTCCCGTCATCAGGGACATGAGCGCGGGCCAGGTTTCACTCTGTACCGTAAACGCCTGGGTGAATCGGACACCGCGATGCGCGAGGCGATCGATAGCGGGCGTTTGTACCATGGTTGCACCGTACGCGCTCAGGTAGTCCGCGCGCAGCGTGTCCACGGTGATCAGGAGCACGTTCCACTCGTCCCGTTTGCGCCGGATGGTCGGATACGGTCCGTGAACGGCGACCATACAGGATTTCCCCAGTCGATCGGATCGGAACCGTCCCCGCCGGATGACCATCTGGAGGTGAAACGTGTGCGGAAATTCCGGTGGAATGTCGATATGGAAGGGGAACCACCCGGAACTCCCGGAAACGGTGCGTTTTATCCGGAACAGGTGTCCGTTTCCGACCAGGGTGATCCGTACGTCCACCGTATTCGGACAGTCCGGTCCCTTCATGCCGATCGCAAACTCGAGTCGGAAGGCCTGCAGGTTCTGGATAACCCATCTATATACACCGGGGAACCGGCCGTATACGCCCGGTCGAACGGTGTCGTTGATCAGGAGCGGCACACTGTGGGCAGGGGGCACCGGTGCGGATCCGTTGATCCGTACGATACGGGCATGCGATGAACCAACGTCCGCAGGCCATGCCGCCGCGCAGATTGGTATGCACACAGCGGATACCCATACGCGTAGAAGACCACCCTGCCGGGTCATGTGCGTTCTCCCGTTCGTTAAAGTGGTTCATTCCCGAAATGCGGCACTGACCGGTTTGAAGGCACGCCTTCCGGGTCCTGTCGCCGGGCGCGTCCGGCACGGATCAGCAGGCGGTGAATCTTTTCCCGTCCCAGTGCTGCGGCCAGATCCGCCGGTGTCATCCCCATGTGGTTGCGGTGGTGCACATCGGCACCCGCCGCGAGAAGCAGTCGAACGATTCGAATATCCCCTTTTCGCACTGCCAGAAAAAGGGCAGTTTCCCCTTCCCGATCGGACCGGTGTGGGGAAACCCCGGCTTCGAGGAGGATACGCACGACCTCCGGATGCCCGCCGGCCACTGCCCACATGAGGGCGTCCCAGGACATCATTGTCTCGGCCGGACCGACGGAAGCACCATGCTGTAAGAGCATCCGGACGATGTCAGGCCGTCCCGTATACGCGGCGATCATCAGTACGGACCGTCTCCAGATGTCGCGATGGTGAACATCCGCGCCCCGGCGTAACAACTCCCGGACGATGTCGCGACGCCCCTCACGGACAGCAAGCATCAGTAAGGATTGACCGTTGATATCTGTGGTGTCAATGTTGGGGATGTGATCGAGCATGTGGCGTATTTCGTTCGGAGATGCACGGCGCAGTGCTGCCCAGATTTCTGCGATGGAGACGGACGTCGGTGCGGATCGATGGTGACGCACATAGAGGTATCCTCCCGGACCCAGCAATGCGATGAGCAACAGGAACCATCGGATGGATCGCGGCATGCATCGCAGTGCCTGTCTCCTGCGCATTGGCAGCCATTGTCCGACGAAATATCGAACCGGTGTTTGCATCGGCTCCGATCAGTATAGAACAGAACTGCCCCCGCGCAACAGGTACAATTTCTGGAACTGGGACGGGAAATGGGACACCGTGGGTGCCCATTCGGCCATGCGATGTCCCCGGCCCATTGG
>CAZIRO010000200.1:0-4721 GCA_964541595.1 uncultured Acidobacteriota bacterium | reverse complement strand
TAGCGCATGACCGCATGGGGACCCACGGGGTCCCATGGCCTGTCCCGATTTCAGATCCCCGGATCAGGGAAGGGGGTAACGGTAAAAGCCCGGAGTTCCCAAAAACGTTGCAAGTGAATACACTATGATAACGTGCCGCATGTGCAGGATGATCCCGGATGTTACCAGGAAGTACTTCCGATGTCGAACATCTACCTGATCGGGTTCATGGGTTCCGGAAAGACCACGGTGGGTCAACTGCTTGCACGTCGCCTGAACTGGACATTTGTGGATACGGACGCCCGGATCGAGACCGCGACCGGCCGAACGATTCCCGAGATCTTTGCACATATGGGAGAATCCGGGTTCCGTCGCTTGGAACATGAGGTTCTCTGTACGGTTACTGCGGCGACGCACCAGGTCGTTGCCCTGGGCGGTGGCGCACCGCTCCGACCGGACAACTGGCAGATGATTCGTGCAACGGGGTGGACTGTCTATCTCAGTGTGCCCATCGACGTCCTGTGGCATAGGCTGCGTTCCGTTCGCGACCGCCCTCTGATCGCCGGATACACGGGAGAAGCCCTTCGGCGACGAATCGCGGAACTTCTCGAGCAACGTGAACCCGTATACCGTCAGGCGGACGTGACCATTCCCTGTGATCGACATGCGCCTGAGGTGATTGTCCAAATGATCCTGCAATATCTCCATCGACCATCATTCGGCGTGGTCCGGGATATTGAACAATGGTAACCATTCCGGTGCAAATTCCACGTCAACCGGCGGCATACGACGTGCTCATTGAACCGCATCTCCTGCACCGTCTGGGAGAGGTTCTGAAAGCACGTATTCGATGTGAACGAACGGTTATCATCACGGACGTGAATGTCGCACGATGGTATCTGCCCATTGTCGAAAACAGCCTGCATGCGCACGGGATGCACACCATTCCAATCGTCGTTCCCGCCGGAGAGGATCATAAAACGTTGGACACCGTTCGCTGGATATACGAGACCATGCTCGACCGGGGCACGGACCGGTCTTGTGCAGTGATCGCGCTCGGGGGCGGTGTCATCGGGGATATGAGCGGATTCGTCGCCGCCACGTATATGCGCGGTCTGCCGCTCGTTCAAGTCCCGACGACACTACTGGCCCAGGTCGATGCAGCTATCGGTGGGAAAACCGGCGTCAATTTGCCCCGTGGTAAGAACCTCGTCGGGGCATTCTATCAACCCATCCTGGTCGCCGTTGATCCGGAAACCCTGGATACGCTGCCCGATCGGATTTACATGGCCGCCTTTGGAGAAGTGATCAAATACGGATGCATTCAAGACCCCGCGTTGCTCGATATGCTTGAACGGCAGTGGTCCCGTATCCGGACACGTGATCCGGATTTCCTTGCCGAAATCATCGCCCGATGCGTCACTGTGAAAGCCGCTGTGGTTCAAGCGGATGAATACGACACCGGACGGCGGCAGATCCTCAATTTCGGCCATACGATCGGCCATGCACTGGAGGCGGCAACGGCATACACCGTATACCAGCATGGGGAAGCCATCTTATGGGGAATGTGGGCGGCCGGCTGGCTATCCGTACAGAAAGGCTATCTATCTCCGGAGGAACTGGGCGCGATCGAGCACTGGATCGAGCGGATTCCCAAACCCACGCTTCGGCGTTTCAAGGTCGATCAACTCTGGTATCATATTGCGGTCGACAAAAAGGTTCGGGATCAGACATTGCACTTCATTCTCGTCGGTCCGATCGGCCGCGCACGTGTTGAACCGGTCACGGAAACCGAAGTGCGCGCGGCGATCACCGCCCTGCTGGAGCGATTCGTGGAGTAAAACGCATGCGGGTCCTTGTTCTGCACGGCCCCAATTTGAACTTGCTGGGTGAACGCGAACCGGACGTGTACGGAACGATCACACTCTCCGAGATCAACCGTGCGATCCAGTCCTACGCGCAAGCACATGGAATCGAGGTGCGCATATTTCAATCCAATCACGAGGGCACCCTGATCGATCTGATTCACCAGCACCGGCGCTGGGCTGACGGCATCCTCATCAATCCGGGCGCACTGACGCACTACAGTTACGCATTGCGCGATGCGATCGCTGCAGTCGCAATTCCCACCGTCGAAGTGCACATCTCCGACATCCATCAACGGGAGCCATTTCGTCGCATATCCGTCATCCGCGACGTCTGTATCGACCAGATCGCCGGTCTGGGGCTCCAGAGTTACCTTCGTGGGCTGGATCGGCTCATGGACCATCACCGCAAATAGGCATCGAACAGCGGAGCAAACGTTTCGAGTGCATCCATCTCGATCATGGCTTCCGCAATGCGACTCAGGGAATCCAGCACAACGACCGCGTTGATCCCCGCGTCGCGCCGGATGATCGCCCGCAGTCGCTCACACAGGGATGTATTCACCGTCTGCACATCACGGAGAAACGTGAGCAGGTGCTGCAACTCCAGATCGGCCGGAAGTCCCTGCTGGTGGCGAAAGTACTGCGCCAGCAGGTAGGTGGACACCAGCCGGTAGGTGGTCTCCCGTGGGGAGGCGAACGGCAGGTGCGTCAGCACCATCGGACGTAAGCGATCGAGTATGGGACAGCCGCTCGTTGGCATGATTAACCCCATGAGGGAACTGACCGCATGCTGTAAGGACACCTTCCAGCAATACTGCCGATGCGGTGCATCCACGATGACTTCAACTTCCTCAAAAGAGGCCCGATCACGCATGGATTCCACAACAGGTGCGATCGCACGCGCTGCCGGACAGTACGGGTGGGTTTCCGGATACAACGGGCAGTTCGGACACTGATGAAATGTCAGTCGGGTCCAGTCCGGTGCGGTTCCCGTTTCGGGATGGCGCACTTTGCAGGTGTGGGGATCCAGTTCAATGGTAAACACCGCACGGTGTCCGTCCGGCCAGATGAGTGTGTAGCGAAATGTCCAGGAAACGTCATTTCGCGTCATCGCCACCCGGTGCGTACGGGAAAATCGTATCTACACATTGTACACCGTACCCCCTGCGAAGGCGAAACTATCCCCCCTGTGAATGCACGCCCGGCTGCGCATACCGCCGGGCGTACCGTTTTCTCCGGCGGGGAGTCCTCATTCGGAGACGACCGGTTCGGGCACCGACACCGGATGCACGACCGGGTGTTTCCCGGATTTACGGAGCGTCTGTTCAACGAGATTCATCGGACAGAACGGACCACACATGGAACAGGCTCTGGTATGAGAAGCACGCGCGTGAAAAATGCGACGGGCAACATCCGGATACAGCGCCAGTTGAAACTGGGTATCCCAGTCCAGTCGGTAGCGCGCTTCGGACATCCGGCGGTTTCGTTCCCATGCGTCCCTGCGTCCCTTGGCCACGTCGGCAGCGTGAGCGGCGATCTTGAAGGCCACCACACCTTCGTAAACGTGCTGTGGCGTGGGCAGACCGAGGTGTTCCGCGGGCGTGACATAGCACAACATGTCCGCACCATACATACCGGCGACCGCTCCACCGATCGCACCGACGATATGGTCAAACCCGGCACCGGTATCGATCACCAGCGGCCCGAGGACATAGAACGGTGCGTCCCTGCAGAGTTTTTTCTGGATCTGCATATTGGTAGCGATCTCGTGCAGCGGGACATGCCCGGGGCCTTCGACCATGGCCTGCACGCCGGCGCGCCGCGCACGTTCCACGAGTTCACCCAGGATGATCAACTCTTCGATCTGCGGCCGGTCGAGATCATCGGCCAGACAGCCGGGACGTAACCCGTCACCGAGACTCAGGGTCATATCGTATTCACGCGCAATTTCCAAAAGCCAATCGAACCGCTCCAGCAGGGGGTTTTCCGCATCATTATGCAGCATCCATGCAGCCATCAATCCACCCCCGCGGGAAACGATACCGGTGGTACGATGCGCGTTGCGATACCGTTCCAGTGCAGCACGGGTGACGCCGCAGTGTACCGTGATGTAACTCACTCCGTCCTTTCCGTGTTGTTCGATCGTCTCGAACAGATCGTCGACCGTCATGTTGAAGAACGACCCACGCTTCTGTGCGGCGCGAAATTCGGCTTCATAAATCGGGACAGTACCCAGCGGCACCGGACAGTGGTCCAGGATGGTTCTGCGAATGGCGGGAATATCCCCACCAGTGGACAGATCCATGATCGTATCCGCGCCGGCATCGATGGCCACACGAACCTTTTCCAGTTCCTCTTCCAGGTTGACGTAATCGTAGGAAGTGCCGAGATTGGCATTGACCTTTGTGCGCAATCCCCTGCCGATACCGCAGAAGCGGGTCAGACGCGTATGATTTGGATTGGCCGGAATGACGACCACACCGGCCGCGACCCGTTCACGGATATCTTCTACCGGAATCCCTTCGGATTCGGCCACACAGGCCATGGCGTCGGTGATCTTTCCCTGGCGGGCGAATTCCATTTGCGTCGGCATCATATTCCCTCCGGATCGGCGAATCTTGAGGGGCAAATACCGACGGAGGGAAGAGGGGGATCAAACTCGGTGGGTTTCCCGGACCTTCCCTACGCCGGCATGACCCGGATCAGGTTCCGGGGGTCGGTCCCGCATTCAGGGACCCTCTCAGCCCGGTTGACCCGGACTCCCCCAGGTCCGTCGTATGAATCATAGGTCATTCCGGGACCGTTGTCCACTCACAGGATCTGGGATCGGGACAGGCCATGGGACATGCGCACCACCGGATCCACCGGTGTGCC
>CAZIRO010000199.1:0-4745 GCA_964541595.1 uncultured Acidobacteriota bacterium | reverse complement strand
TGCTGGATCGCTGAGTGGGCTTTGAGTATCATGGATGTGAAAGCCGTGGGAGGTGAACATGCGCATTGCTCCGCCACCTGAAGATGCTCCGCTGGAGGAAAAAGAACGGTGGATTCGGTTCGTGTGGGAGCGTAAAAAAGATTGGGTATCTTCTCTAACGCAGGAGGAACAGGAGAACATTTTGCGCTGTACAAAACGATGGTTGGATAAGTTCCGGCAGGATTGGGGGATTGCGAAATCGATCGATGAGGAGGATGGAACATCATGCTGGCCAAACCGTGGGATGAATTTACCAGGGAGGAAAAAATTGGGATTGTCAGGCTCAAGTTGCTGCACAATCACGATGTTCATGAAGGACCGGAGTCGCACCGGATCCGTAAGATTGTTGAAGAGTTGGGTTTGAATTGGGAAGAGGAGGTCGAGCGCGCGCGGCGTTTACGCAAAAAGTTGGGATTGAAAGGACGTGGTGCGCATATTTGTACTCCTTTCTGATGATATGCCAGCAAGGTGAATCGCTTTTTTGATCAAGCGAACAAGGTCAGCAGGCAATCTGATACCGATGTGGTAAGCAACAAATGCTTCCGCAAAGTACTCTTCATGTTCATTCTCGACGATTCTCATAGAAAACCTGTACTGTGGGTCTGTCCATCGTCTTTCAAAAAATCTCCTGAACCGTTGCTCAAATCCTGGATGCTTCAAGACCGCGGGGATATTGCATTCTTTGCTATCTCTGTGGACTCCGTGTCTCCGTGGTGCAATGAGCCTGCGTATATCATGTGGTCCATCGAGACATCCTCCTGTTCTATTTCCCGTCCCGATCACAGCTGAACAGGGATTGAACTGTTGACTGCTGTCCGCCATCGGCCGTCCGTCGGTAGAAGAACCGTTCCGCCTGAACGGGTTGGAAACACTGCGGACGGCTCTCTATTCACTCTCTGTAAACGCTATAAAAATGATTTGGGTACCTATTAATATCTTTTTATGATACTTTAATAAACTGACATTAAAGTGAACCCCCGTTTCTCCGTTTCGTCCCCAGATGCCAATGGATACCTTTACCCCACTATCCGGAGGTTGACCATGCGTCAGTTGATGCGGGAGTTCCAATGCATATCCGGAGCTCCCGCATCTGGAATTTCAGCATACGGGTTTCGCAACCTCATGTACAGGAAGGAAGTGCCCATGTGCCAGACCCCACAAACTTTGAACGCTCCCTGGATCACGTTCAGCATGCTGAACCAGGTGGCGTTTTGTGCACGTCGTGCCTGGTGGATTCACCGCGCGGATGTATTTGAAGACAACGTGTTCACCCTGGAAGGCCGGTGGATTCATCGTCGGGTGGACCTCCACGTGCGCCGCATGCAAATTCATCCGCAGTTCCTGCACGTGTTCATCTGGTCCGACGCGTATCGCATATACGGCTATATCGACGTTCTGGAGGAAAGCGACGGCGAATATATTCCCGTGGAGTTCAAACGTGGAACACCGCTGCGCAAAGACGGTCACATTCGACCCTGGCCCAATGATGCCGTGCAGGTGATTGCCCAGGCCATCGCGCTGGAAGAACGCCTCGGACTGCCCGTTCCATACGGATACGTCTACTATGCTCAGATCCACCGGCGGGTGCGCGTTCAACGCACTCCGGAGACCGAACAGCAATTCCTGAACGCGCTGCAGCAAGCGCGTGCGATTCTAAGTGGCGTATCCGTACCGGACGCGCAATACACATCGAGATGCCGTGGCTGCAGTCTGTTTCCCGTTTGCCTGCCAAAAGCCACACGCAAATGGCAACGCATTCGAAGTTCCGGACAAATGCAAAAAGAACTCAACCCAATAGATTTCTGACACAGAGGCCGATCATGCATGTGCTGTATGTCACTCAGAAAGGTGCACGGATTACACGTCAGCGGGGGCGATTTCGCGTCCTGCACAAAGGGAACCTTCTTATGGATATCCCGGCGATTCACATCTCGCAGATTCTCATCTTCCGATGGGCCACGCTGACGTCCGCCGCCTTAGCGCTCGCTATCGAGCACAAGATTCCGGTATTTTACCTGCACACGACCGGACGGATCCAGGCGTTCATCCAGCCCTGGGAAAATCGGAACGTGCCTTTGCGACTGCAGCAGTATGCATGGGCCACACATCCCGAACGTGCACGCACGTTAGCCACAGCATTCGTGGAAGGTAAGATTCATAATATGCGTGTACTGCTCCAGCAGGTCATCGTGCATCCGGTCTTACGCCAGAAAGTAACCTACCGGCGGGCGATCGAACTGCAGGCACGGTGTCTGGTCAAAACACTTCTGGAAGAAATTCCGGAATACGTTCCCTTCCGGTTCCGATAAAATGGCCCGTGAACCCCTGTTCGTTGTCGTCGCATATGACGTTACGGACGATCGCCGTCGCGCGAAGGTCCATGCCATTTTGAAAGACTATGGTCAGCGTGTGCAGTACAGCGTTTTTGAATGCCGGATTACACCCGAGCAGCTGTTCCGTCTGCAGGCCGCGCTGACGGAAGTGATTCAAACCGATCAGGGAGACCAGATCCGGTTTTATCTCCTGTGCACGCAGGATACACGGCGCGTCCGACGCATCGGGGGACCGGAACCCTGGCCGGAAACGGTGTTCTGGACATGATCCGGCTATAGATCCTCATGTCGATCCACGACAGAACGCGCGATTTCGTAAATGCGACGACGCAACCGATCGGGTGCAAGTACTTCAATGTCCGGCATCCATTGCAGCAACCAGGGGATCATCTCTTCCGGCACGGCGACTCGAACCTCGAACAGACCGCGTTTGACTTCCACCAGATGGGGATGCCATACGACTTCCGTGATGAGATCACGCACCTTTTCGTTCAACGCGCGAAACCGCACGATCTCCAGCGTATCGCCGCCGAAAAATTCCCATGCATTTCTGAAATGTGCATCGACATATTCTGCTGTAAACGGCGGAAGGCGAGCAGCGATCTGCCGTGCCGGTGGTACTTTACGGATGATCCGGATACGATTCAGGCGGAGCAAACGGACTTCTGCTTCTATGGGGGTCTCTGCATCTTCCGGAAGACGTTCAAAATACACGCCACCGACGTACCATGCTCGCCGTTTGCGATAAATGCGATACGGCCTGAAGAAAAAGCGTTCCAGTGATTGTCCAGGTGGTCGATACACGATTTCGAAGACCGTCTGTTCACGAATACCGACCAGCAATCGCTTAAACACATCGTCATACGCGGGCAACCAGCGTGTCCATGGCTCTTTCAAAATACGCACGTCTTTAGGGGGAGCCCATTGAAAATGGCGCGCGATTTCCTGCAACCGTTCCGCCCAGAATCCCGGAAGCGTATCCAGGATTGCCCCGATCACGATACCCATTGCCAGCCGATCATCATCGGTCCAGACAAACGTGTCCGGCTGGAATGTTTGAAACAACATCTGAAACAGTTCTGATTCCTCGATCAGTTTCCGATAGCGATACAACGTCGGCCGACTGATGGACAGCCGCTGCGTCAGCTCCTCGACATCTGCGCGGGTGAGTTCCAGGGGGTCGCCTCGCTTTTGTTTTTCCACCAACAAAGCGTGGATCGCCTGAGCCACGCGCATGGCCCGTCGATATTTTTGTAAAGAACGGCGAACAACATTGTCCTCCTGAGCGCTCTTTCTGGGACGTCCCATACCGTCACCTCACACGTCAGGACACTTCCAGCCATTTGTCAGGGTCATGCCCATCCCGTATGGCGTCTTGCGACCGGTGCCGCGAAACACCGCCCATCGAGTCAGAATCCAGAGACTTGCACGCACGGGTTCAGGAACATCATCCGGAATACGGATGCGTAACCAGCCAACCGTTCCCATGACCGTCCTGTCATATATCGGATATGCAACCGTCTGCAATCGAAACCTTCGAACGACCAGTCGATCCAGCCAGGGACGGGGATCTGCCATCTTTGCGCAAATGGACGGTGGTGCACTCTGATGGAATGTGCGGTAGTACCCGATGAACAACAACCGCGGCGTAGGCATCAGCCGGTCGATATTTCCATCGCGCACTGCAAATGGGCTCTTCAGGATGATCGCCACTTCCTGAGACATCGGAAGATCCGTACAGAACTCGTACCAGGATCGGGTTTCTGCCCATCGGGAACGAGACCAATCGATCCGATACGGAACCCATCGACAGGTACCGATCAGGAATTCCGTCTGCAACAGATGTTCCCACAATAGACGACAGAAATTTTCTTCTTCAGATACATCGGTAAACACCGTCCATCTCCAGACCGCACGTTCCTGCTCGGGGTCCAGAAAAAGGGGGCTGATGGTAAACGGTTTATCCTTCCGCGCATGCCACCGTCTGGCCAGATCCGGCGCAACCGCGCGGAGCCAGCGAAAAAACGCACCATGCAGGTGATGCCCCTGAATGCGCCGATCCCTGCAGGGTTGCACCCATCCATCGATGCGAACGGCTACGGGCATGGCCACATGATCGTGTTTCAATTTCTCCGAAAATATCGTACAGATTTTATGCCATTCCGGCATCGCTGGATAGCCAATATCCTGAGGTCGGGACAGGAAATGGGACACTGGGTGTCCCGATGGCCCCCGCGATATCCTGTCGTCCAGGATGCGCGGACACCCGACACCCGGGACCTGAGACCCGACACCCGGTGTCGACCGGTCCATCCGCGCATCCGGTGCATCCCCCTGTCCCATTTCCTGTCCCGATCCCGGTTATTATAGATT